>CAZXVN010000154.1:0-4821 GCA_964643945.1 uncultured Lentisphaeraceae bacterium
TCCAGTGTTTCAGCATTCCAAGTGCTTCATAAAGAGACCTCGGGGAGGGCGACTTCCCTGCGGTTTTGATTTCAACTTCCTGCTGCGGCGGCGGGTGATTGTGATATACTGTGGACACACGTACACGACAGGATCTATGAATATCTGGAAAGACACCTATCCGCTCATTATCTCATGCGCCCGCGGGCTTGTGCCGCAAACCTCGAATGAGCTGACGCGTCTCGGTTACGCGATCATCGACGCGACGGAGAACACCGTCGTGGTGCGCGGCGGCATGCGCGACATGATGACCCTCAACCTGCAACTCCGTACGGCTCACCGCGTGCTGGCGCCGCTGCTGCGGACCGAGTGCTATGACCTCTATCAGTTCTACGACGCGGTCATCTCGATCGATTGGGAAAATTACCTTGAGCCAGACGGTTACTTCACCGTGAACACGGTGGTCCACAACGACACGATCCGCGACACGCGCATGCCTTCACTCAAGGCCAAGGACGCCATCGTCGACCGGATGCGGCAGCGGTGCGGGGGCCGTCCCGATTCAGGGCGCGAGGCCTTTGGCGCATCGGTCTTCGTCTACTGGCAGGACACCGAGCTGATCGTGTACCTCGACACGACCGGCGAGCCGCTATCGAAGCGCGGTTACCGTAAGTTGCCGGGCCCGGCGCCGATGCAGGAGACGCTGGCGGCGGGCTGCATCCTGGCTTCGGAATGGGATGCCAATTCGCCGTTTATCTCGCCCATGTGCGGGAGCGGTACGCCCGCCATTGAGGCTGCGTTGCTGGCGATCAAGCGGGCCCCCGGCAGTTTCAAGAGCCACTTCGGATTCATGGCGCTCAAAGGTTACCGCCAGACGATCTCGGGTGAGACGGCAGGGACCAGTGTGCGGCAGCGCTTCGGCGCGTCGCCCGATCAGATTTGGAAGGACCGGGTGGCCACTGCGCGTCTGGAGGAGCGGAAAGCGGGGCTGCCGCCGATCATTGCGACGGACATCGACTCCGAGGCAGTCGAAACCGCACGCATGAACGCGATTGCAGCGGGTGTTTCCGAATTCATCACCTTTGGTCAGTGCGATTTTGCGTCGACCAAGCTGCCGCCGCCTCCGGGCGTGATTTTTATAAATCCGGAATACGGTGAGCGCTTGGGCGCGGGGCAGGATCTTGAGCCGCTCTACAGCCGCATCGGCGACTTCCTGAAGCAGAAATGCATCGGCTACACGGGTTGCGTGTTGACAGGCAACATGGAGCTGTCGCGCAAGATCGGCTTGCGCTCGGTGCGGCGCGTGCCTTTCTTCAACGGTCCGATCGAGTGCCGCATGGTGGTGTTCAACCTTTATGAGGGCACACAGAGGGGGGGCGGGGACGAGGAAGAGGAGAAGGGCCGGGAGGTTCACGGGGCAACGGTTTAAGGGTTTGTGGCGAACACGCAGGTTCGCCCGTACGGGTAGGGGCGGACCTTGTGTCTGCCTTTGGAGAGGCCGACATGCATGCGATAACCGTGATAGTCAAGGGCCAGGAGCCGATGGTGGTGGCGGCGGGTACGCGCATCAGCGAACTGATCGCGTCGGTGGATGCGAATGGCTACCCCGTGTTGGGTGTCATCGCCAACAACATGCTGTTGCCGCTCTTCGCGCCGCTTATCACCCATGCCACGATCGCGCCGCTGACGATCACCGATGCGCACGGCTGGGACATCTACCGCACGTCGCTGTGTTTCCTTTTGGCTAAGACTGCTCACGAACTGTTTCCCGGGATTGAGTGCCGCGTGCGCAACTCGATCGGTTCAGGTCTTTACTGTACCGTGGCCTGGTCAGACCTCTCGACCGCGGCACTGGAGGCGAACGTTAAGAAACTGAAGCAGGCCATGCAGTCGACGGTGAAACAGGATCTGCCGATCACCTCCGAGACGGTTTCGTATGAGGCGGCGGTCAATCTTTTTAGCCAGACAGGACAGACCGACAAACTCAACCTGCTGGCGCATCGTAACCCGCCGGTGGTCTGCCTGATGCGATGCGGCACATTTTTTGAGCTGAGTCAGGAGCCGCTGGTGGCGCGGACCGGCGTGTTGGATCTGTTCGATCTGCAGCCCCACGCGCAAGGGTTTGTCCTCAATGTCCCGACATCGGACAAACCGCGCGAATTGCTGCCGCTGCCTCCCTTCGAGCACCTGTTTAAGGTGTATCAGGAGCACATCGAGTGGGGGCGGATCGTCGGTGTCACGACGGTGGGTCAGCTTAATCAGGCGGTGGTCGAGAAAAAGGCCGACGATTTCATTCGCACCACGGAAGCCTTGCATGACAAGAAGCTGGGCCGCATCGCGGATCAGATCACGCGGCGCGAGCACTCCGTTCGGCTGGTGCTGGTGGCAGGCCCGTCGTCGGCGGGAAAGACCACTTTTTCCAAACGGCTTGTCACGCATTTGCGCGTGAACGGGTATAAGCCGATTCTTATTTCGACCGACAACTATTTTGTGGGGGACGAACGCAACCCGCGCGATGCGGAAGGCCGTCTTGACTACGAGCATATCGAATCCATGGATTTGCCGCGGTTGAACAGCGACCTGTTGCGCCTGATGGCTGGCGAAGCGGTACGGATGCGGGCTTTCGATTTCAAAAAGAAGCAGGGGTATGACCCCGAGCAGACCACGCAGTTGCCGTCTAACGGGATCCTTGTGATGGAGGGCATCCACAGCCTCAATCCGCGGCTGACCGCCGACGTGCCGCGTGAACAGAAGTTTCTGATTTACGTCAACGCGCTCACGCAGCTGGGCGTGGACAGCAGTAACCGGATCTCCACGACCGACACGCGCATCATCCGGCGCATGGTGCGTGATCACCAGTTCCGTGACCGTTCCGCCATCGAGACGCTACGTATGTGGAAGTCGGTGATGCGTGGCGAAAAACGTTGGATCTACCCGTTCCAGCACTTGGCGGACGCGGTGTTCAATTCCGCGCTGGACTATGAGTTGGCCGTGCTAAAGCCGCTGGCCGCGCCCCTGCTGAATCAAATCAAGCCGTGGGATGAGGAGTACATCGAGGCTCGCCGACTGTCCGGTTTCCTGCACAATATCTCGTCGTTGGCGCCGGATGTGGTTCCGGGCGATTCCATCCTGCGTGAGTATATTGGCGGCAGTCAGTTGACGTACTGAGAAGGCTGGAGTGCTGGAGTCGTGGAGTGATAAGGAGTGAGATGAGTCAAGAACTGGAAGAGGGCAACACCCTGATGTTGGATTTCTCGAAGATCGCCAAGATTGCGGAAAACTGTAAAGACGTGATCCCTGTGGCGGTGCAGCATGCGGATACGAACGAAGTGATTCTGGTGGCGTACACCAACGAATTCGCGATGAAGAAGGCCTTTGCCGAGCGCACGCTGATCTTGTGGAGTACCTCGCGCAAGATGCTGTGGGAGAAAGGCAAAAGTTCCGGCGAGACGTTTGACCTGCTGGAGGCGCGTGTGAACTGTGAACAGAACTCGCTGCTTTATGTCGTCCGTCCACGGCGCGGCGCCATCTGCCACACCAAGAATCAGAAGGGCGAGCCGCGTAACTGCTACTACCGCCGCATCGATCTGGACACGCTGGCTCTCGTGAACCTCGATCCGTGAGGAAGATCGCCAGGGACACGCGGGACAAAAGCGACCGGAGTGACAGAGCGCGAAGGCAGTGTTCCGTTTGTCCCTCGTGTCCCTGAAGTCCCTGTGCCCCGTAAAGCGAGAAGTGCCTATGACCTACCGTTGCCCATACTGCAAGCAGGAGATCGGCCAGACGCTTTCGGCGCATTGCCCGGCCTGCGGGAAAGTCATGCGCGTTCCCGTGCGTGCGGCGCCTGAGCGGCGCCGCGCCAAGCGGCGCGCGCTCGACCGCATCGAGCGGGAGTACCAGCAAAAAAAAGCCGATTTGCAGAGCGTGGTGCTGCCGGCCCTGTTCCGCAACCCCAGATTCTATTTCGGAGCGGTTCTTGTGCTCGCGCTGATCGGCGCTGCGCTCTTTACCGCGACCGACCGTGCCGTGCAAAAAACCGGGCAGTCGCCGGCCCAGAGGGCGCTGCGACATCTGGATGTGTTGGCCGAGGCGTTGGGACGCTACCGCTTTCACACCGGGCAGTTTCCAGACCAGACACAGGGATTGGCTGCGCTGGTGCGCAACCCGCATGTGCCTAAATGGGACGGCCCATACATCAATCTGTTGCGCAAGGATCCTTGGGAAACGCCCTTTGTATACGCGTCAGCGACGAGCGGGCTGCCGACGCTCTTCTCGTGCGGACCGGACAAGAAGCCCAACACGCCGGACGATCTGCGCCCCGATCCTGCATGCTTCGAGCCCGGCACGGCGTGGACGAACGGCTGGGTCTCTGCCGACCAACGACTGCCCGGCGTCCTGATTCTGCCGAGAGCCCGTTAGGCCCTTTCCGGAACAGGAGCAGTTTTTCGCGTGTGTTTTCTGGCGGGGCTCAGCCTGCCTTGACAACCGCTACACGTTGAACAGGAAGTGCATGACGTCGCCGTCCTGAACGAGGTACTCTTTGCCTTCCACACGCATCACGCCGGCGGCCTTGGCACCGGCTTCACCGTTAAGACGCACGTAGTCGTCGAACGCGATCACTTCGGCGCGGATAAAGCCACGCTCGAAGTCGGTGTGGATGACGCCTGCGCACTTGGGCGCGGTCCAGCCGCGGCGAAAAGTCCAGGCGCGCACCTCTTTCGGCCCTGCGGTAAAGTAACTTGCGAGGCCGAGCGTGTGGTAGGCCATGTGGATCGTCTGATCGAGCCCGCTCTCTTTAAGACCGTACGAGGCGAGGAAGTCATCGCGTTCGGCGTCCGAGAG
>CAZXVN010000155.1:0-5983 GCA_964643945.1 uncultured Lentisphaeraceae bacterium
TCGTCCTCGTCCTCGATTTTCGGAATGGAGGGCCAACGGAACTGGATCGAGGACGAGGACGAGGACGAGGACGATTATGAATGGAAGTGCCGCCGCCTAATCCTAATCGTATTCTTAATCGTAATCCGTCTGAAGTTATAGTTTCCTTGTTGCATCCGGGGGGCGGTGTCCGTTATGCTAATACCGTAAAGAACGCGTCAGGCTGGGGGCTGCCTGTGCCGTATGCTTTTTGAAAACTATAAAGGGAGGAAACGTATGCTGAAGCGGATGAGCGCGGGGCGGAAGACGCTGGCGGCAGCGCTGGCGATCGGCGCGGTCGGGATGGGTCAGGCGTGGGGCGCGCAGGCCGGCAAGGGGCCGCTCAAGGTCTTCGTCCTCGCCGGCCAGTCGAACATGGAGGGGCACGGGACCATCAGTGGAAAACCGGGCCAGAAGGGTACCCTCGAAAACCTGACCCAAGACCCGACAACCGCGGCACGCTTCAAGCACCTGCTCGACAAGGACGGGAAATGGATCGCGCGCGATGACGTTCTGCTCTCCTACTACGGCGAGAAAGGCCCGCTGACCATCGGCAAGAGTGCCGCAAAAAACTCGATCGGGCCCGAACTGGCCTTCGGCTGGATGGTCGGCGACTACCTGGAAAATCCGGTGCTGCTGATCAAGTTCGGGCCGGGCGGCACGAGCCTGGCGGGCCCGTGGCGTCCGCCGAGTTCCGGCAAGGCGACGGGCAAGGATGGCGAGCGCGAACGCGGACCCGGCGTCGGCGACCAGTACGACGGGCTGATCGCGGGCGTGAAAAAACAGCTCGCCAGCCTGAAGGCCGACTTCCCCGAGGTGGCCGACAGAGGCTGCGAGGTCGTCGGGTTCGGCTGGCACCAGGGCTGGAACGACGGGTGCAGCATGGCCGACACCCAGGCGTACGAGAAAAACATGGGCAATTTCATCCGCGATGTCCGCAAGGACCTCGGGGTGCCCAAGCTGCCGTTTGTGATCGGCGGCAGCGGGTTCGGAGGATGGGAGCAGAAGGTCGACCGCCGGCTGATGATCATGAAGGCGCAGGAGGCCGTGGCGAAAGCTGACGAATTCAAAGACACGGTCCGCTATGTGGAGACCCGCGGCTTCTTCCGGCCTAGAGAAGAGTCGCCGACCGGCTTCGGATATCATTGGAACTGCAACGCCGAGACGTACTACCTGATTGGCGAAGGCATGGGCAAGGCCATGGTGGAGCTGCTGGGCGGGCCGAAAGCGCCTGCCAACCCCGCCGGGCCGGCAGTGAAGAAGTGACAAGCCCGCCGCAGGGCGGGAGAAAACGAAGAGGCAACTTTAACCACAAAGAGCAGAGGTCGCAGAGCAAGAAAAACCGGACGCGCGGAAGCGCGTCCCTCCGAGTCAGCAATTCCCATTATGACCAAGAAGCGCCTCACGGCGCCACACCAAGCGCGTAAAACGTGGGCGAATTCGTTTGTAGTGGGCCCGTAAGGGCATTCCCGTAGTGCGTGCCTTGTCATAATGGGAATTGCTGCCTCCGAGTGGAGGGTCACGCTTCTGCGTGACCGCTGGGAAAGAAGTCGCTTTTTATGCTCCTTGTCTTTGTGGTTAGAAACTTGAAGGTGTCGACGAGGATTCAGAAGCAATGCGGGTAAGAAACCCGCGTGCATTACAAAACACAAAAGGAGAGGGCGTATGAAGCAGATGATGAGCGTTGGGAAGGTGACGGCGGCGGTGGTGATCGGCATGCTCGGCATGACAGTCCGCGGCGCGGCGGTGGGGACGGCGGTGAAGCCGGTGTCGCTGCCTGTCAAAGACGGCCAGAAAATCGCCTTCATGGGCGATTCGATCACGCAGGGCGGCACCGGCCCCAAGGGCTATGTGACCCTCGTGATGAAAGGCCTGGCGGCGGTCGGCGTCAAAGCGGAGTGCATCCCTGCCGGGATCAGCGGGCACAAGTCCAACGACATGCTGGGACGGCTGGAGAACGATGTGCTGAGCAAGAAGCCGGACTGGATGACCCTGAGCTGCGGCGTGAACGACGTCTGGCACGGGGCGAACGGCGTGCCGCTTGACGCGTACAAGGTGAACATCACCAAGATCGTCGAGCAGTGCCAGGCCGCAGGCGTCAAGGTGATGATCCTGACCTCGACCATGATCGGCGAAGACCAGCCCAACGCGAACAACCAGAAGCTGATCGCCTATAACGATTTCCTGCGGGCGCTCGCCAAGGAGAAGAAGTGCCTGCTGGCAGACCTCAACGCCGATATGCAGGCCGGCATCGAGAAGGTCAAGGAAAAGAAGGGCAACCTCTATACCGGCGACGGCGTACACATGAATGATGCCGGGAACGAAATGATGGCGACCGGCGTGCTCAAAGGTTTCGGCCTGAGCGCGGCGCAGCTCGCAAAAGCGCAGAAGAGCTGGGCGGAAGCGCCTGCACCTGCGAAGTAGAGTAAAGAACGCTGAGACCGCAGAGAAAGAGAACCCGGACGCACGGAAGCGCGTCCCTCCGAGTCAGCAATTTCCATTATGACCAAGAAGCGCCTCACGGCGCCACACCAAGCGCGTAAAACGTGGGCGAATTCGTTTGTAGTGGGCCCGTAAGGGCCTTTCCGTAGTGCACGCCTTGTCATGATGGGAAGCGCGTCCCTCCGAGTAGAGGGTCACGCTTCTGCGTGACCGCTGGGGAAGAACGTGAAACTATAGGGGTCAAGTGAAAACGAGCAAGCTTTGGCAGTTGATTCTGGCCAGCGTGACGCTGTTGTTCGGCTTGCCGTGCAGTCAGGCTGCGGAAGCCCCGGTGACCCCGCCGGTCTTGCAGGTGGCGACATCGGAATGGCGGACGGCGGAGTCGCCGGTCTATTGCGACCCGGACGACGACTGGGCCAAAGACCCTTCGGTCATCAAGGTTGGCGGCACCTGGTACATGTACTACACCAGCGCCAACCCGTGGCAGGACACGGGCTGCGGCGGCAAGGGCGAGCCCAGGATCGATTACGCGACCTCGCCCGACGGCCTCACGTGGACCCGCCAAGGCGTTTCCATTCCCAAGGGCCAGCCGGGCGAATGGGACGAGGAGCGGCCGCAGGCTCCGGCCAAGCCCGTTTTGAAAGACGGCGTGTATTATATGTACTATGCCGGCAAGTGCGCGAAAGCGGCCGTCGCGATCGGCTATGCCACGTCGACCGACCTGCGCCACTGGGCCAAGCATCCCGGCAATCCGGTGCTGAAGAAGGGCAAGTGCAACGACCCCTTCATCTTTTTTGAAGACGGGACTTACACGCTTTATTACACCTCCGGCGGGGATTGCATTTTTTACGTCACCTCCACCAATCTGGTCGATTGGTCGGCCAGCCCCGTGGCGACCGGCGCCGTGGGCGAAGGAAGTGTCGTGGTCAAGGACGGCCCGACCTATACGCTGATCGGCTGCGTCGGCTATTCCCACAGCGGCGAATACTACAAGTCTTACACGGCCGAAGATCTCGCCACGCCGTTCAGGGATAACGGCAGGATCAAGATCAACACGCCGCCGTTTGCGAAAGGGGCCTTGGGCCACGGCGACATCATCCGGCACGGCGGCGAATACTGGTTTTACTTTCAGGGCACCTGTGACGGGGGCAGGCGGTTCCAGATCGGCATGGCCAAGCAGCCGGTGCCGCAGGGAAGCAGAAGCCAGAAGTCAGACGTCAGAAGTCAGAAGGCTGGAAACTAAATATGCTCAACAGTCATGTTTCAGGTTGTGCGGGTCTTGCCATGCTGCTCAGTTGCGCTTTCTTCTGCCGGGCTGCGGAGGTGTCGGCAGAAGGGGGCCGCCAGACGCTCTCGTTTGACCAGGGCTGGCGCTTCCATCTGGGCGACGTGGCCGGCGGCGAGAAGCCCGCGCTGGACGATGCCGCCTGGCGCGCACAGGACGTGCCCCACGATTTCAGCATCGAGGGCCCTCCCGGCACCAATGCCGCGGCCATGGATGGCCCGTTTGACCCGAAGAGCCCGGGCGGCGAAAGCGCGGGTGCGCTGAACGGCGGCGTCGGCTGGTACCGCAAGACCTTCACGCTTCCCGAAGCGGCCAAAGGGAAGCGGGCCTTTGTGCTCTTCGACGGGGTTTACATGGACAGCGAGGTCTGGCTCAACGGCGTGTCGCTGGGCAGGCAGCCCTACGGCTACACCTCTTTCGAGTACGACCTGACGCCGCACCTGAAGCCGGGCGGCAATGTGCTGGCGGTGCGCGTCAATGTGCAGCAGCCCTGTTCGCGCTGGTATTCGGGAGCCGGCATCTACCGCCACGTCTGGCTGACGCTCACCGGTCCGGTGCATGTGGCGCTGTGGGGAACCTGCGTGACGACCCCGGCGGTGCTGGACGCGTCAGCCGAGGTGCTCGTGCGCACGCAGGTGCGGAACGAGGGCGCGGAGGAGGTCAAGGCCACGCTGACCACAACGGTTGTCGATGCCGAAGGGAAGCAGGTTGCCGAACAGCAGACGGCGGAGACGCTCGCCGCAAACGGCAGCCATGCGTTTGCACAGGCGCTCAAGGTCGCGGCCCCGCGGCGCTGGTCGGTGGATGATCCGCATCTCTATCGGGCGGTCTCCGAAATCCGCGTGGGCGGACGTCTGGCTGACCGTTACGAAACGCCCTTCGGCATCCGCACGATCGCGTTCACAGCCGACAACGGCTTTCTGCTCAACGGCCGGCGCGTGCAAATCAAGGGCGTGTGCAACCACCATGACCTCGGCTGCCTGGGAGCGGCCGTGCACCGCCGCGGCATCGAGCGCCAGCTGGAGATCCTCAAGGCCATGGGCTGCAACGCGGTCCGCACCAGCCACAACCCGCCCGCGCCGGAACTGCTGGAGCTGTGCGACCGGATGGGCCTGCTCGTGATGGACGAGGTTTTTGACGAGTGGGTGATTCCCAAGAGCGGCATCAAGTACAGCTACGGCCGGTTTTTTGAAGAGTGGAGCGAGCGGGATCTGGTCAGCATGCTCCGCCGCGACCGCAACCACCCGAGCGTGATCCTCTGGAGCATCGGCAACGAGATCAAGGAGCAGGCCGCGCCGCAGGGCGGCGCCATGGCCCGGCGGCTGGCCGACATCTGCCGCCGCGAGGATCCGACGCGCCCGGTGACCTCGGGCATGAACAAGCTGAACCAGGCGCTCGCAAACGGGTTCGCCGACGCGCTGGACGTCGCGGGCATCAACTACTTCACCGCCGAATACCAGCGGCAGCGCGGCCGCGTGCTGATCGCCAGCGAAACCTCCTCGGCGCTCAGCACGCGCGGCGAATACGGGCTGGAGCTCAAGCCCGACGGCACGGTGGCCATCAACAAGCGGCGCGGCAACCAGTGCGTCTCCTACTATCTGGACCGGCCCGGCTGGGGCTGCACCGCCGAGGACAGCCTTCTGGCGCTCAAGAACGCGCCGTGGGTCGCGGGCGAATTCGTGTGGACCGGCTTCGACTACCTCGGCGAGCCGACGCCCTATCGCTGGCCTTCGCGCAGCTCCTACTTCGGGATCATCGATCTGGCCGGCTTCCCCAAGGACCGCTACTATCTGTACCAGAGCCAGTGGACCGACAAGCCGGTGATCCACCTGCTGCCGCACTGGAACTGGAAGGGTTTTGAAGGCAAAGAGATCCCCGTGTGGTGCTTCACCAACGCGGAATCGGTCGAGTTGTTTGTCGACGGCAAATCGCTGGGCAGCAAGGATTTCAAGGGTAGCAAGAGCCTGCATCTGGAATGGAAGGCGCCCTACGAGCCGGGCGTGCTGAAGGCGGTCGGCAAGCGCGGCGGGCAGACGATCGTCGACGAAGTGCGCACGGCGGGCGAGCCTGCAAGGCTTGTCGTTCGCCCCGATCGCAAGCAAATCGCGGCCGACGGCGAGGATCTCTCGTACGTCGAGGTCCGCGTCGTCGACAAGGACGGCAACCTCTGCCCGAACGCCGACAACCAGATCGCCTTCGGCATCGAGGGCCCGGGCGACATCGCCGGCGTGGACAACG
>CAZXVN010000156.1:0-10105 GCA_964643945.1 uncultured Lentisphaeraceae bacterium
CGCCGTCACGCCGCGGTAAAGGGGCAAGGTCTGTAGCCAACCGGTTTCCGAGGCTGGAAACCTTAAAAACATTGGTGTTTTTGAAGACCAGCACCCCTAAAAAACCTGTTTTCAGGGTCGAATAGCGAAAGTCCGGCTAAAACACAGTCACGGCGCCAGTATAGCGAAAGTCTTAAAAGGGCACAACCCTTTCTTTTGGAAAAAACAAGGGGAAAACAAGCGGGAAAAACAAGCGCCACAACACGCCCAGCCGCCGCAGGCGCAAACTCTGTTACGGAATGACAGAACTGTCTTCACTGTGTTCTATTCAACACGCAATGTGACTAGGCCCCACGCCGGAATTTTGACAGGACTTCCCGCCTTCGCCAAGGGCTTCTCGCTGGTATCGCTGAAAAAGACGTTCTTCGGTCTTGGCTCCGCCCATGTCAGCTTCGCCGCGCACTCCTTCCCGGACGCGCCGAACAGCCGCACGATCACGGCCTTGCCGTCATCGCTGGGCTTGAAGCCGGTAACAAGCACGCCCGCCGGCTCAACGCTCAATGCCGGCGTCTCCCGCGCCTGCTTTCCTGTCGCGGCCACCGCCAACAGCGGCTGGCTGAAGCCTGTGGCAAAACGCGTGGCCTCATCCGGCGTCGCCTGCCGGAACGGCCTGAGAATAAAACGGAACACGGTAGGGCCTTCCTGATAGGCTCGATAGTTCGTGCCCCAGTGATTGTTCATCGCCCATGAGTACAGCTTCTGCGTCGGCTCAATGGTCTTGCGCCAGACATCGGGATTGGTCTGGGAATTCAACAGGTTTGCCGTGATTCCGCCAAGTTCGACCAGCGGCGCGTCAAGCGTCACCCACGTCACGCCATAGTCCTTGTTGGCAACATTGATCCAGCGGCCGACCGTGACCCAGTTCTTGCAGGCGCTGGGCATCTGATCCTTCTCCGGCCTCATCGCGCCCAACGGCAGGTCGACCAGCATTTCGCCGCCCGGCACGTTGAACGGAAACGCGAAGTTGACGCTCTCCTTGCCTTCAGTCGCCATGTAACTTTTTGCCTCAAGCCGTTTCTTGTCCACGTTGTTGATCAGCTCCACGTGATCAAAGCCCGCGACCATCCTGATCTCGCGGATCAACTTGTTGCAACCCGGCGCCTCGGACTCAACCACCAGTGAGGCCACGAGCGGCCCCTTCTCCTTGATGCTGATCCGGGGCTGCCCGCTGCGCTTGAGGTCGGCCAGCTTGTCGCCCGGCAGATAGAGATAGTCGTTGATCGCCTCCCCGGACGCCGTGTCCGCCAGATTGGCATCGATCTCCTTGGCCCGCAATTCGACGATCCCGCCGGTCTGCTCATCCAGCCGCACGCGCACCCGTCCGTTCTCAAGAACCACGCCCTGCGGCGTTACGGGTGAACGTTCATCCTGAAAAGCCGTGCCCGCCGACACCGTGTAGCGCTTGGCCGCGAACGGCGGCACCCCGCGCGCGACAAAAGCCAGCTCGCCGGTTGTGAGACGCTGCGAGGGGACAGGCCTGCCTGTTTCATCGGCGACACGGTCCCCCGCAGTGGACTGCTCCTTCGAAAGCAAAGCCAGCTCCGTGCGCGGATAGGAAAGCGTATTGACCACATCGATGCCGGATGGCGGGCCGCCTGCCCCGGCGTATCCGGCCTTGAGCGCCTGGTCGAGCAGCGCGCGCGACTGCCTGTCCGCCGCCAAGGCATAGCCCTGTTTGATCTCCCACTGCTCCTTCGTCTCCTGGCGCTCAGGCCCATTGACGCTGCAATGCGCGCCCCAGGTGTGTTCCGAGTAGAGCAGCACCTGATTCCACGCATCCTCGAATGCCGGCGACGGGTAAGAGCCGGGCCTGGCCATGGCATAGATCGCCTCGGCCTGCACGAGCCTGTCGGAACTGCCGCGGTTCATGGCCGTCTCCAGCGCCGAGGAGCCCGCGCCATCCTCCCAGTATGGCGTCCAGTCCCCGCGCACGGCGGGAAGCTCCTTGCCGTAGCGTTTCTCCAGCGCCGAAAAGGCTTCGCTGGCGGATGCGATGACAAACTTCGGCCAGGCATACTTGCCGTTCCACTCCTTGATGAACTCGCAGATCGACGGATCGGGAACCGCGTTGTCGCCGTACCCCGCCCAGCGCACATAGGCGATGTCATACGGATATTTCCGGCCCTCCAGCCCCTCCATGAGATCCTTCACCAGCGTGGCCGACATGCCGCCGTAGCGCATAGACATCGCATAGCCCCAGAACGGAATCCACACCAGCACCTTGGACGTGCCGTCAGGCCCGACCCAGTAGAACGGCTTGTTCTCCCACTCGCGCAGGATGGTGCCGATCCGGTCGAAAAAATTCGGCGCGGCCGAAAAATACTTGATGCCGGCCTGCGCCATGGCCGGCACCGTTCCCCACGTATAACCCGGCACATCACTGATCATGGCCGAGTCAATCTTCACGCCGCACTGTTCCGAAAGCTTGGTGGAATAGCGGAACAGCCTGATCAACTCTTCAGGACGGCACAGGCCCGTCAGCTCATTCAGGTACATGCCGCACAGCGACACCTGCCCCTTCTTGACCGCGTCCAAGAAATCCGCGCGCTGCCGGTCATTCATCCGGCGCTGATAGAGATCCGCCGCCCAGAGAACCTCGACGCTCCATTTGAACCTGGCCCCTTCCGGATAGTCCGCCGTCTTGCGCGCCGCCGCGATTCCCTCCAGCAGGTTGTTCACCTGCTTTTTTTCGATCGCCGTCTGGATCTCCGTATAGCCGATGTCCGTATGCGAATGCGGCACCACATAGACCGTCATCTGCCGCCTGGCCGGCACGCGAATCGGCTGACGCAGGCTTTTGCCGCCGGACTTCAGGGTGATGATGCCGTCCGCATCCTTGGCCGCGCCTACGCCGGGAGGAAGCAGCACGCTGGCGGATGGCACACCTTTGGGTGCCGACGGAATCTTGGTTGTTTCCGCTTGTCCGCCAAAGGCGACCTCCAACTCCGCCGAAGCATAGAGCTTGGCTCCCCTGAAAGTGACTTGGACTTCACGGCCGGCCTGGCCGTCGGCGCGATACCGGCAGAAAGGCTGAGGCACGCATTCCAGCTCTTGCGGGAAAGGCAAATCGGCTGCCGCCACATCGGTGAGGGTGCTGACAAATCTCACCTCGCTCAGACCGTAGACATTGCCGCCCCAGTTGGACAGGGCGGCGATGACCACGGCCTTAAGCGGCTGCTTTAGCGTGAGCGCCACGACCGTCGGCGCGGCGGCTCCGCCGCTGGCCTGCGGCAGTTCGGTCTCTGCCAGCGTCTTCCAAGTTGTGCCGTCGGCGGTGCCGAGTATCGTGGTTTTGCGGAAGCCGCGGTCCGTCAGGTTCTGCTGGTTGTGGTTCCAGATCAGAATCCTGTTGAACGCTTCCGGCCGGTCAAAGTCGAACCGTACCCACGCTGGCGCCTGAATCCCGGCGACTGCCGAAGCGGAGGGCTTCTCGGCGGTGTGCCACATGGTGACGGCGCTGCCGTTGTTGTCGTGCAAGTCATTGTTCAGCCCGGCCCCATTGACCAGGTTGGCGACACATTGGGACGGACTGTACGCGCCGGAGGCCGCCGGCTTGATCTCCGCCGCAGGGACTTCGATATCAACGTTGACGGCCACACTCACCTGAACCGAAACCGCCAGCGCCGCAGCGGCCAGCAACGCGGGAAATCCGTGCGCGAACATTCGCCGCGGGAAGGTTACGCCGACGGCAATGGATCGTTTGTTCTGTGTTCTGCTTGTCATATTGGTTTGCCTTTCGCTGTTTGTCCGAAATCTTTCCCCACATGCTCATTCGAACAATTCTACATCATCGCTCATCATTTCCACAACCGCCGATTCCCTTCCCAACAGTTCCCAACAGTTCTCAATATGGCCGGGAAACGCCTTACGGCGGCACTACAAACGAGAGAACTCCATCGGAAACCCGTTCGTAGCCCGTAAGGGCCTTCGTAAAACGCCATTGTGCCATTGTGCCATAATTGCTGTTGCGGCCTCTTGCCCTCTTGACGCACTCGTCCTGTTTTGGCATCCTTGTTCCGATGAGAGCGCGTATTCACGTTGGCCTCAGCGGGCGCGTGCCTGTGCCGACTAAAAGCGATTTCTTATCAATTGGACGCAAGTGCGCCCACAATAAGGAGACGTAACAGTATGAAGATGCATGTTGTGGCAGGTTCGATCGCATTCGTATGCATGGGTTTGGCAGGCGTATCAGGCGCGGCCGAGGCGGCGGGCAAGACCACCCTCGACAATCTTCAGGCGGCGTTTAACGGGGAGTCTAATGCGAAGGTCCGTTACGAGGCATTTGCGCTCAAAGCGGACGAGGAGGGTTACAAGTCGGTCGCCGCCCTGTTCCGTGCGGCGGCCGCATCGGAAACGATCCACGCCAGAAAACACGCGTCCGTGATCAAGAAACTGGCGGCGAAACCCACGTCGACCATCGAGGAACCGCAGGTGAAATCCACCAAGGAGAACCTCGAAGCGGCTGTAGCCGGCGAAACCTACGAGAAGGACACGATGTATCCGGACTTCATCAAGCAGGCCGAGGTCGAGAAGAACAAAGACGCGTTAATATCCTTCAAAGGTGCCATGGCCGCGGAAGCGGAGCATGCCAAGCTGTACAAGCAGGCGCTGGACGAACTCGACGCGTGGAAGCCGGCAGGCAAGGAGTTTATGGTTTGTCCGGTCTGCGGCTATACGCTGCTCTCGAACCCGGCCCTGCTGAAATGCCCAGTCTGTTCGACTCCCAAAGAGAAGTTCGCCGTGATTAAGTGAGCCGTATGAAAAAGGCCGCCGGATGGATCTTGGCAGGAACGCAGGTCCTGACCGTAGCCGGCTGTTGGCTCTGGTTCCAGACACACCATCCCCTGGGCAATCTGCTGACAGGGGATGCCGCCGGCAAGCTGTTGGCATGGGGCCGGCTGGCGGGGCTGCTGGCGGTCTTGTCCTTTCTGTTTCAGCTGGTGCTGATCGGACGCGTGCGCTGGGTGGAGCGGTCTTACGGGATGGACCGCCTCACCCGCCTTCACCATGTGGTCGGCTTCGCGACCCTTCTTCTGCTCGTGCTGCATCCGGTGCTCCTCACGTTTGGCCACGCCCGGCAGGCCGATGTCAGCTTTTGGGCGCAGGTGTCCGATTTCTGCACGACATGGAGGGGGTTGCTGTCGGCGGTCACCGGGCTGAGCTTGGTGCTTGCCGCGAGCGTGTTCTCCGCCCTCGTACTTCTGAAACGCGTGCGCTATGAGCGTTGGTATGCGACCCACCTCGCACTCTATGTTGCGCTCGGGCTGACCTTTCTGCATCAGGTGGTTTCCGGCAACGACTTCACCGATCACCCCGCGTTCAAGGTCTACTGGATTGCGTTGTACGCTTTCGTGCTCGTCAACCTCCTGGGCTATCGTTTCGCACGCCCGTTGCGGGCCTTTGCCCGGCATCGGTTTGTTGTGGCCCAGGTGCTTCCCGAAGCCGCCGACGTGACCTCCGTGATCATCGTCGGCAAGAACCTGGAGGCGTTTCGTGTCGAAGCCGGACAGTTCATGATTGTCCGCTTTCTGGCCAGAGGCTTCCGCTGGGAGGCCCACCCGTTTTCCATGTCCTGTTTCCCTGACGGAAAAAAGCTCCGGCTGTCGATCAAACAACTGGGCGACTTCACCCGGCGTCTCCCGACATTGAAGGTCGGCACGCCCGTATTGATCGACGGCCCGCATGGCGTTTTCACTTCCCGGACGTGCCGGTCTGACAAGGTGCTCATGATCGTCGGCGGAATCGGCATCACACCCCTCCGTCCGCTGGCTGAAGAAATGGTCAGGCGTGGCCGCGATGTGATCTTACTTTACGGAAACCGCACCAGCAAGAGCCTTGTTTTTAAGGACGAGCTGGAAGAGCTGGCTGCCCGCGCAGGCGACAGGCTCCACCTCGTTTATGTGATGAGCGATGACCCCGAATGGCCGGGCGAGAAGGGGCGCGTGGACCGCGAGCGGCTGGTGCGGCTCGTGCCCGACCTGTCCGCCCGCGATGTTTATCTCTGCGGCCCGCCCGTGATGATGAAGGGCGTGCGTGTTGCGTTGGCAAGCCTGGGCATCCTTCCGGCCCGTATCCACGACGAACGCTTCTCGCTGTAGAGCACGGCCACCTTCTCGGTCAGCGCTGCACCTTACACCACGTTCAGGATCACGGCCTTGATGCGGCGGACGCCGGCGGAGGAGGACTCCTCCTTCTGGATCTTGAAGCCGCCGAGTTCGCCGGTGGTGGCCGCGTGCGGCCCGCCGCAGACCTCCATTGAGAAGTCGCCCATGGCGTAGACCTTGACCTGCTCGCCGTACTTGGCGGCGAAGAGGGCGGTGGCGCCTTGGGACTTGGCCTCCTCCATGGTCATGGTCGTGACGGCGACCGGCAGGTTGCGCTTGATCTGCTCGTTGACGATGTCCTCAACCTGCTGGATCTGTTCCGGCGTCATTTTCTCGGTATGCGAGAAGTCGAAGCGCAGGCGCTCGGGCGTGATGTTCGAGCCCTTCTGGAGCGCGTGCGGCCCGAGCACCGCCTGCAGCGCCTTGTGCAGCAGATGCGTGGCGGTGTGCAGGCGCGTGGTCGCAACCGTGTTGTCGGCCAACCCGCCCTTGAAGGTCGCGTCGCCCTGCTTGGAGGTCTCCTGGTGCTTCTTGAAGGCCTCTTCGTAGCCCGGCCGGTCCACGGCGAGTCCCTGTTCCAGGCACAGCTCCTCGGTAAACTCCAGCGGGAAGCCGTAGGTGTCGTAGAGCTTGAAGGCGGTGCGCCCGGACAGTGTGGCCTGGCCATGCAGCTTGAGCGCGTCCGCGACCTTGTCGAACTCCTTCTGGCCGGCGGCGAGGGTCTTCTCGAAGCGCTCCTCCTCGGTCACGAGTTCGGTAATGACGGTCGCACGGTTCTCCTCCAGCTCGGGGTAGACGTGCCGGTAGTTGGCGATGATGATCTCGGCGAGCGTGCGGGTGTAACCGGTGCCGATACCGAGCAGCTTGGCATAGCGCACCGAGCGGCGGATGAGGCGGCGCAGCACGTAGTTCGCGCCGACGTTGCCGGGCTTGACGCCGCCCTTGGGGTCGCCCAGCACGAAGACCGAGGTGCGCAGGTGGTCGGCGATGATGCGTGCCGCGCGCACCGCAGCCTCTTCGTTATCGGGCCGCACGGTGGAAAGCTCCTTGATCTTCGCCATGAGCGGCGCGAAGAGTTCGGTCTCATAGACGGTCGGGCAGCCGTTCATCATGCAGATCGTGCGCTCGACGCCCATGCCGGTGTCGACGTTGCTCTGCTTGAGCGGCTCATAGCTGCCGTCGGCGGTCTTGTTGTACTGCATGAAGACATCGTTCCAGATCTCGATGTACTTGCCGCAGTGGCAACCGGGGCGGCAGATCTTGCCGCAGGCGGGCTTGCCGGTGTCGATGAACATCTCGGTGTCCGGGCCGCACGGGCCGGTGGCGCCGGCGGGGCCCCACCAGTTGTCTTCCTTCGGCAGCGCGTAGATGCGCGACTCGGGGATGCCGAGGCTCTTCCAGATCGCGGCGGACTCGTCGTCGCGCGGCACATGGCCCTCGCCCTGAAAGACGGTCACGCTGAGCTGGTCGGGCGAGAAGCCCAGTTCCTGGGTGAGAAACTCGTACGACCAGGCGATGGCCTCTTGCTTGAAATAGTCGCCGAGCGACCAGTTGCCGAGCATCTCGAAGAAGGTCAGGTGGCAGGAGTCGCCCACGGCATCGATGTCGCCGGTGCGCACGCACTTCTGCACGTCAACCAGGCGCCTGCCCGCCGGGTGCGGCTCGCCCAGCAGGAAAGGCACGAGCGGGTGCATGCCGGCCGTGGTGAAGAGCACGGTCGGGTCGTTCTCCGGGATCAGCGAGGCGCCGGAGATGACGGCGTGGCCCTTGGATTCAAAGAATTTCAGGTACTTGTCGCGGAGCTGATCGGCTGTAAGTTTCATGGGGCCGGAACATCCTTATGCTTGATAAAGAGTGTGATTATAACCTATCGTCATCGGCTTTTCCTCTTGAAAACTCTATCAAAAAGAAATTAGTTGAATCCAGGATAACACAAAGACTTTGTGGAATATGGCAGCAGATCGCTGTCAAAGTAGATGAGCGGCATGGCATTGAAAACGCAAGTCTTAATGACGGCTGTTTTTCCTGGATCGCCCTCGGTGTTACTCATGTCGAAATCGCCCTCGCTCAAGGTGCCGACTTTAACTTCCCAAATAAATACGCGCTTTCCTCTGCACTCTTTCCCTTTTTCATAAAGAGCCAGATCATTACATAATACATACCGGAAGGTGAGATAGTTTCCGGCTTTAGGCAGGTGGCCTTTGGGTTTGTTCTTTTCGAGAGCGACTTTGATTTCGAGATCGCCAAAGCTGGTTGTCTGAGGGACAAGATCAGGATATGAGTGCGGTCTGTTTCTGACGTACAAGCCATTTGAGGCGACTGCCAGCCCTGCTCCGATAAGATTGCCGATGATTGATGAAAGATTTGCAAGTTCTACGAGACTGGCTATCGGCTCCGAGCTGTGTGCAAGAAGTTGGGCATCAATTGTGTCTAGTGTCTGATAACAATCCAGCATTGAAGACCGAACGGTTTCAATGGAAAGCCCGGTAATGGATCGAAGGCGATCAGCATTGCGGAAATTTCCAAGAGGAGCCTCTCGACGATTTGTGAAACTCTCACAAACCGAGTTTTGCGATGCAGTATCTTCCGCTCTTCGCAAAAGTTCTGACAAGGGAATGCCAAGTGCGTGTGCCATGTTCAACGCCGCCTCGACTGTCGGCCCTCGTTCCCCACGGTCATATAGTCCGATCGTCGTACGATGAAGCCCAGAAACGGCGGAGAAGTCCTCATAATTGAACCCCTGCCCCTCCCGTTCGTGGCGTATCACATCGATTAGAGCCTTTAAAATGTCATTTGTTTCCATCTTTTTTTAGTATAAACAGGCTTGACTTGCCGAGTCTACGTGACTATAGTCTCCACCGTGAAAGCGATACTGGATCTCTTTTGTGGCACAGGCGGGTTCTCGGCCGGTTTTGAGGCCTCGGCTCTAAGCGCCTACTCGACTCGCTTTGGAACCGATATTTTGCCTATAGCACTTGAAACCTTCAAGGCTAATCATTTTGCGGCCGAAACGATCCGAGGAGACATTCGTAAGGTCTCTTGTAAAGAGGTTGAACGGCTCACGGGGTTGCGTCCGGGGGATGTGAGTGTAATTATGGGCGGGCCTCCCTGTCAGGGGTTTTCGTCTATTCGCCCCTTCCGCTCCACCAAGCTTGATGATCCGCGAAACACGTTGTTTGAACAATTTGCCAATTTTGTGAATTACTTTCAGCCCCCAGTACTTGTGTTGGAGAATGTAGTGGGTCTTGCGACACATAAGGACGGGCGCACGCTGGACGAGATGGTGAACTGCTTTAAGTCGTTGGGTTACGAATGCGATTGGAGAATTCTCAATGCCGCACATTTCGGCGTTCCACAAAAAAGAGAGCGTTTGATTCTCATTGGGGTCACGAAAGGACTGCCTCTTGTTTTCCCTGAACCAACGCACGAATGCACAGGAGCAACAATCGGATATCGGGATCGGAGAAAGATGCTGGTGCCCGAAGACATGCCTCTTTTCAGAAGTAATCCGCGATTATCGCCTGCTGTTACGGTTATGGATGCCATCGGGGATCTTCCTTCTTTGAAGTCAGGCGAATCGGTTGAAGGGTACGCTCAAAAACCGTTCCACCCTTATCAGATCGCAAGGCGCAAATTCAGCAAGGAATTAACCCTACACTCGAGTACAAAACATTCGGACAGAATGTTGGAAATTATACGGCATGCTGGGCCAAACATCTCATACATTCCGCCTCATTTGATTTCAAGCGGCTTCAGCTCATGTTATTCGAGATTAGACGCAGACAAACCGAGCGTCACGGTAACGGTGAATTTCGTTCATCCGGCATCCAATCGGTGCATCCACCCTGTTCAGGATCGTGCACTCACACCGCGTGAAGGGGCTCGGCTGCAAGCGTTCGACGACACATATAAGTTTTGCGGCAGTCGGACTCAGATCGTCAAGCGGATCGGCAATGCCGTTC
>CAZXVN010000157.1:0-11134 GCA_964643945.1 uncultured Lentisphaeraceae bacterium
TCCAGTTTGCGGGCCTCTTCCTTCCACTCGTCCAGGGACGATTGCTGCGCGGCCAGGGTCGCCGCGTCCCGGGACTGGCGCAACGCCAGCAGCGTGAGCAACGGATGCGCGGGCGTATGCTCCAGGATGTAGAGGTTGCGCACCGCACGGGTGATGGCCACGTAGAGGGCGTTGACGAAAAACTTATAGGCCTCCAGCGACTTGTCGCCCTTATCCCGTGTTCGCCCATACGCGAAATCCCCCTGCAAATCCGCGGCGGTCACGCCCTCGGTCAGCACATCGAAAGCGCGGGCATTGGCCGAGACAAAATTCAGCAGGATGATGTTCTCGTACTCCAGCCCCTTGGCCTCCTGCACGCTGAAGACCAGGGGCGTGTGAAAACTCCGCCGGGCATCGGCCTTGTCCTCTTCGCGCATGACAATCACGGCAAAGCGGGCGGAGCGCCCGGTCTTGGCGTCAATGTCACGCCGCACGGCCACGCTGTCCTGCAGGAACTCAACGCGCCCGGCATTCTCCGAAACGGGCTTGACCAGATAATGGCTTTCCCGGTCAATCGAGCCAAAGCGCGCGTTCTTGATCAACAGCAGCCGGTTGGCCAGCGCCGTGATTTCCGGAGAGTTCCGGTAGTTGGTGTTGAGGATGCGGATGATCTCGGACTGTCCGTTGAGACGCTGTTCATAGAAGAACGATTTCACCCCGGCCCAGGAGAAAAAATTGGGGTGGACAATCTGGTTGGAGTCGCCGCACAGGACAAACTGATCGGGCTGGCGCAGCGACTGGAGAATCAGGCTGAGCTGAACAGAGGTAAGATCCTGCACTTCGTCGGCCACAATGAAATCGTAGGCGGGCTGGCACTTGGCGTGCAGATCATAGCAAACCAGATTCAGGTCATAGTGGCCGGAAGTCTCCAGAAACGCCAGATACCGGCGGAACAGGTCGTAAATCGCGGGCCGCTCCTCTCCTGTGAAGATCGAGCGCCGCACGCCGAGGCTCAGGTAGTCTTCCAGCGTCAGATACGGCCGGGTCACGGCCGAACCGGTGAGAACGCCGTTGAACTCCTCGAACACCGGGTGGGCGTCCTTGACCGGCGACGCCGCGCGGTGGCGGGCAAACCAGGCGGCAAACTCCGAAAACGTGAGCGGCTTGCCTGACGGCAGCGCGATGGACTGCACATACTCCAGAAACGACAGAAACGAGACCTCCTGATCCGGGTTCTCGTAATGATGCGCGTAGTACAGCGTGCGGGCGTTGTCGGCCAGAAAGGGCGAATGTGTGACGTACAGCACCTCGCCGGGAAGCTGGCGCAGCTTTTCAAGCGTCAGGACGGTTTTGCCGCTGCCGGCGGAACCGATCAGAATGAGCGGAGGACGCTGCCGCAGCGCGCCCTCCTGCAGGTCGTCGAACGACAGGATCTTGTCGAGCACATGCACCCGGTGCATGGACGGATTCACGTAATTCAGGGCCAAGACGTCATGGGCTTCGGCCGGCGCAGGCGCCGCCACCGCCGCGAGCTTGGTCTCGTCAACTGTCGTGCCGCGAAGAAAACGCGAGGCGCTGTAGGCGTGGTTGCGGATAATCTCCAGCAGCACGAGATAGGTCTCGCCGCGATAGACGCCAAAGCGGAACAAGAGACGGTCGGCGTCTGAGAGTTTCGCCCGGTAGTAAGGACCGCCCACCAGTTTCTTGACATCCGCTCCGCGAAAATTACCCGCCTCCAGCAAGGCGAGGGTACGGTCAAACTGAGGCTTCAGCCCGGTCAGATCCAAATCGGCGGTTTGCAGCAGCTTCATGAAGGGTGCTTTTTTTGTGCGCGGTCATTTCGCCTGGTTGACGATCAGCTCGACAATATGGACGCTGGGGTTGGCGCTGTTCTTGAGCATGTTGACGCGCACATAGCGGGCGTCGGCCTTCGGGAAATTTCCCGCGTAGCCGGCCGCCGTGGCAGGCGCAGTGTCCTTCGAGAAGTCGAGAACCTTCTTCCACGACTTGCCGTCGACGGACACCTCGACGTTCAGTTGGTAATAGCGGCCGCCGTCGTAATACGTGATGACATTGACATTGTCGATGGGGCAGACCTTCTCCATATCCACCTGCAGCCAGCTCGGCGCGGGTCCGCCATCCCAATAGCTGTCAACATTGTCGGCCTTGCCGTCTACGGCGACGGGTGCGCTGCGGATGCCGGAGCGGTCCGGGTCCGGCCCGACAATCACCGGTTTGCCGGTCGCGAGGTTGGGCTTGAGCACGACCTTGCGATTGAACCAGCTACCCACGAGGTAGCCTTGCTGCGCGCCCTTGGCGTCAAACAGTCCGGCGCGGAGGTGCACGGTCTGGTCAGCCGTGATCGGGCCGGCGTAGATCTTCCACCTGTCGCTGGGCAGGCTGTTGTCTAGCGTGTACTTGACGGTCAGACCCTTGACGCGTGGCTCCAGCGTAATGACCAGAGGATCCGTAAAGGTGTTTTCGTCCTGGACGAACGCGCCCTGCACCTGGATCGCGATGGGGTTGACCAGCTTCTCGAGGAGCTGGTCGGTGTGCGCGAGGCGCGCCTTGAACAGCGCGAGCGTGCCTCCTGCCTCGGGGTTCCAGGCCTTTTCGCCGACGAGCGCCAGACGGTCGCGCAGGCTCTGGATCTCGATGTTCTCCGAGTTCTCCCACGAGCACAGCTGGGTGCCGAGGATCGGGCCGGTCTCGGTCAGCGTCGTGAAGGTGTCGTTGCCCAGATGGCCCTGGCCAAACATGGGGATCTGCCAGTTGAAAAGGAAATCCATGGGCCGCTTGTCGCCGCGCACAATATAGAGGGGCGTCCATGTGGCGTTGATCACCTGATAACCGCTCTTGACAATATCGGCGGGATTCCGCCCGTGGGTCCACGCCATGACAATCGTGTCTTTGGGCAGGGGGTAAGCGCCGCCGGCATTCCAGGCTTCCTCCCAGACGATCGACTTCTTGCCATGTTTGGCAACGATGCCGTGCAGGTCCACGATGAACTTGCAATAGAGGTCGTGCGGGCTCTTGATGGTGCCGAGTTTGTCTTGGGCCTCTTTGTATTCGGCGGTTTTCTCAAGGCCGCCGAGGCCGACTTCATCCGCGCCGAGATGCACGTAGGGGGTGCCTTGGAAGACGTCCATCATTTCGTTGAGCAGCGTGGCGACCGCCGCGAGCGTCTTGGGGCTGGCGATGTTGACGGTGTTGCCGTTGCCGGGAAAGGCGAAGGTTTCGGGCGCGTCGCCGACGAGGCGGCCGGAATGGCCGGGCAGATTTATTTCCGGCACGATATGCACGCCGCGCGCCTGGGAGAATTTTTCAAGCTCCTTCAGCTCGTCGAGCGTGTATGGCGCTATGGTGGGTTTGGAGGCGGGCTCGAAGCGGGCGAACTCCCAGTTGCCCTTGCCGACCTGCGGAAACTTCGTGGAAGGGAACATGAAAAGCTGATCGTCGGAAAGGTTGATGTGCAAATAGCGGATCTTGTACAGGCGGCAAAGCTGGATGACCTGCTTGATGCCGCCGGGCGTATGGTACTTGCGCGCCAGATCGATCAGCACGCCCCGGTAGGGATAGGCGGGTTTGTCTGACACGCGCATGTACGGGATGGTGACGGCGCCGTTGACACTCTGGAGCGCCTGGAGAAGCGTCACCGTGCCAGAAACGACGCTCGCATAATCGCAGGCCTTGACGGCCGCCAGAGCCTTCACGTCCAAGGAGTACTCCTCGCCTTTCAAGGCTGGGTCGAACTGCAGCAGGATGTCGCCGTCAACCGCCTTGCCGTCGGCGGGAGTCAGCCGCAGACCGGTCAGCGTGAAGATCTCGTCGGACAGAATGGCGGCCAACGGTGTCAGTTTCTTGTCGCCCGCCACGATGCGGCCTTTTGCCGTGAGCGCGAGCGCCCCCCTATCCATCTGGACGGTTTGGGGCAGCGGGATAAAGGCAGGGCGATTTTTGGTTGCCGCCTCGGCCATCGCGTGGGGAACCTGCACCGACAGGCAGACGAAGGTCAAAAGAATGAGGGTCAAAAAATACTTGAACATAGTCACTGTCATCCTCTCGCATGAACCGTAACGAACCGCACGCCACAGCGGCGCAACCGCACATTGTTTCAGGCTCCATTGCTGCGGCATATTATGCCCAGCGGGGCAAAGCCAGTCAACCCCGTTTTAAGCATGGTTCCAACGTTCCGTTTTTCCCACGTAAAGATTACAGTGAGTTCATCTTATCCGATATTTCTTTCCCGTCCCGTCCATCCCTGTTATATTTTCATTATGTCTAAAAGCATGAAAAGCTGTTATCGCTTTTTGCGCAGACCGTTGGAATGGGCGGCGGCTTGGCTCGCGCTGAGGCTCATCCCGCCACTCTCACTCACAGGCTTACTGCGTCTTTCGCGCTGGGTCGCAGACATCGCATATCTGTTTGATTGCCGAGGCAAAGCCGTTGCACGTGCCAACCTGCACGTGATGTTTGGCGCACGCATGACCCCCGCCCGCGAACACGCACTCATCCGCCGTTCTTACCGCAATATGGCCCGCGTGCTCGTTAATGTTTTTTGGATGTCACGCGACACCCGCACACGCATAACCGACCAGGTCTCTTTCGACCCCCGCGTACTGGAAACGCTCCGCCGTTACCAACCTGCGGTGACGATCAGCGCTCACCTCGGCAACTGGGAGATCCTGTCCCAGGCGTGTGTCGCCAACGGGATTCCCCTGCTGTCCATCGCCAAGCAGATCGGCTCCCCGGAAATGACCGCTTGCCTGATCCGTCTGCGCTCGACCATCGGTCAACAACTCGTCCCCGCCAAAGGCGCGATCCGTCCGCTGCTGAGCGCGTTAAGGCACGGCACCAGCATCGGCCTGCTCATCGACCAACACACCTCTGTGTGGGAGGGCGGCACATGGGTCACCCTTTTCGGCGTCCCGGCGGGCATCTCCTTGGCCCCCTCTGCGCTGGCGCGCAAAGCCCAGACTCCCATCATTTTCGCTTGGTCACGTCCGCTGAAGGACGGCCGGTACCGCATTGAGGCCGGACAAGTCTTCTTTCCCGATCCGCCTGTCGATGATGTCGAGCGCGCCCAACAACTGGCCAGCGCTTTCGAACGTGTGATCCGTCGCCACCCCTCACTCTGGTGTCTCAATTACCGCCGCTGGCGCTACATCCGTCCCGGCGACGACCCCGCGCGCTACCCCTTCTACGCCCGCCCTTCCAAGCAAGCCGCAGAAAAGGTCCCCGGCGAGATGTCGCCGGGCGCGTAGCCCCAGACCCATCGATCGCGCCTCCCTAACGGTCATCCCGTCCGTTTTCTGCTTCTCACCCCGCAGGCCGTCTGATATCTTTTTGGCTGATGACCCAACGATCCAAAATCTTCAGCCGAAAAATGCGCAGGCCGCTGGAGTGGTTCGGCATCCGGCTGGCCCAGACGCTCATCCCTCGCTTGCCGCTCAACAGCGTGCTGCACCTCGCGAATCTCATCTCCGCGTTGGGGTATGTCTTTGACCGTCGCGGCAAGAAAATCGCGCAAGCCAATCTGCGCCTCATGTTTGGCGCGCGCATGACCCCCGCACGCGAACGTGTCATTATTCGCCGCTCCTACCGCACCCTGTCGCGTACGCTCTTAAACCTCTTTTGGCTGTTACGCGACACACGTGAGCGCATCCTCGCACAAGTCGAGTTTGCTCCTGGCGCACTCGACCTGATCCGGCGCCACCAGCCCGCTGTGATGCTCAGCGCACATCTGGGAAACTGGGAGCTCGTCGCCCAAGGCGGCGTGGCAAACGGCATCCCGATCATGTGTGTCGCCAAGCAGATCGGCACACCGGCCATGACCGAACTCCTGACCCGCCAGCGTGCCGCCATTGGCCAGGAAATCATTTCGGTGGAAGGTGCTGTCCGGCCGCTCATCCGCGCGCTCAAGGATGGAAAAAGCGTAGGCTTGCTGGTGGACCAGCATATGGGTGCGGCAGAGGGCGGCATCTGGTGTACGTTTTTCGGCTTGCCCGTCAGCGTTTCCACAACACCCGCCACGCTATCGCGCAAACTCGAGGTGCCCATACTTTTTGTCTGGTCGAGACCGCTTAAAGGCGCACGTTACCGCATCGAATGTAGCGACCTCTTCCTGCCGGATCCGGCCGTCTCTGATCCTGTGCGTACTCAACAGTTGTCTGACGCGATCAGCCGCGTCATTCGCCGTCACCCCTCCTATTGGTGCCTGCCCTACCGCCGCTGGCGGCGGATCCGACCGGGAGATGATCCGGCTCGATACCCCTTTTATGCGCAGCCTAAACGCTGCGCTAAACCGCCCGCTTAGCCCTGACCATGATGGACAACCTGGTCGTATGGGGTTGATCTTTCTGAGTCGTCATACGTGTGCCTGGTTACGGCTGGCTCCAACGCGCCCACTGGGCGAGCGTGTTCTTGTGGATCTCCGCGCTTTCCGAAATCCAGATATCCTTGGCCTCGCCGAACCGGGCTAACAAAGCGGCGGCGAGGCTGCGGCGTTCTTCTTGCGCCCCCGTAGGCAGCCGCGATAAGTGCGCAAAAAGCGCCGGGACCGCCCCCATCCGGACGTTGTACGAGAGCGCCGGCGAATCCTTGACGGCCGCTTCCGCCTGCCGCCACAGATCGACGGCGCGGGTATAGAACTCAGCGGTGACCGGCGGTTGGCGCAGCACGTCATCATAGATGCTCAAGGTGGCCCCGGGCGTTTGATAGAAGGCGTGGATCTCATTGAAATACTTGCGCACCAGCGGCGCGGCAGCACCGTAGTAGCCGGCGAAAAAGTCATTGAGGAGGGGCTCAGCCGGCAGATCGGGATTCCAAAGCCACTTGGCTAACAGCCAGGCTTTCAGCTCTGCAAAATCGGCGTGGCGGCCTTGATACGCGCCTTGCTCGAAAACCCCCGCGACGTGGTTGTCGCGGAAAAATTTCAAGTTGCCCTGCAGGGACAGAACGTTGGGGAACGGGCCCAGGTAGTCGCGGAAATCGGTGGTGTAATCCCAGATATGGAGCTTGTCCGTCATGGCGCTCCACCGGTTCATTTCCTCGACGAATTTCCGGTTCTGCCCCGCCGCGCTGCGCTCGAACGGTTTGGAGAATTCGCACTCGATGCTGCACAGGCGCACCACGACGTTGGGTCGCGGACGGATGGTCTTGGGCGGCGTGCGCGTGTACTGGTAGGCGAGTGTTTCAATCCACACGTTGGGAAACTCCTTCTCCACAGCCTCGGCCACCTGGTTGACAAACGCGATCATGGTGCCTGCAGGCGAGCCCTCGCGTGCATCGATGGCCTGGCAGGCGGGGCAGGTGCAAAAATTCTGACAATCATTCTGGCTCACGCTGAAGAGCTTGGCGGCGGGATCCTGACGGATGCGTTCGAGGATGCGCCCGGTGACGATCTTGAGCACCTCCGGGTTGGTGAGGCAGAGCTGCGCGTTGTCCTTGACGCGTTTCCCGGCGATCTCGCTGAAAAACTCCGGATGCGTGGCGAAGAACTCACTTGGCGGCACCAGCGTGTTAAACGTGTGGACCATGCAACCGGTGCCGAAGCGGATTTTGCCGCCATGCTTATCTTCGAGGCGCATGGCCGCGCCATTGACCTTGTTGCGTGCGGCGAGGTCGCCGTCGAACATGTCAAACCAAAACGGCTCGCGCATGGCGAAGGCAGGCCGCTGGGGTTCGTCGAGCACAGGGATGTTTAACGCGGCAAGATGCGGAACCACACTGTGCCAAGAACTATACCACCGGCAACCGCCGTAACGCTCCAACAGTTCATAAACCCCATAAAGCGTGCCACGCGCCGGACTGCCAACGATGAGCAGATGCGGCAGACAGGTTTTGAGACGAAAGCCGTCATCGCCCAAGGCCTTGAGGTCGGCGGGCCCGCCGAGGAGCGCGGCGGTGTGGCGGGTAACACCTAACAAAACTGCCCGTTCCGGCAGCGGTCCATCGTCGGCGACAATTGGAAGCTTCACGCCGGTCATCTGCTCCGTGAACTTTTGCAACTCCCCGGCCGCGTAGATCTGCGACGGCGAGGCGGCGGCCGGCCGGACGATGGTATAAGCTGCCGCTTGCCCGCGCGTGGCGAGCGTCAACGACTGGGCGGCCGCGACCACCTCCACGCCGCCGTCCTTGGCGGTGTTAGAGGCTTCCGCGGCCCGGACGCCTGCGGTCGTCATTAGCACTGCGGCGACCGCCACGGCGAACGTGATTAACAACGTTTGGTTTTTCATAGATCGTCAGTCGTGTTGTTCAGGAGCAATTCTAACGGAGTTCCGGCCTTGACCGTCGCGTCCATCTGAGTGAGCCGGTCGCCGAAGAGCACGACCTGCCGCAAAGGCAGCGCCCCGGCGGCAACATCAATCGTCAGGCGATGCCCCGGTCCGGCTTTTTTTAATGTCAACGTGCCCCAGGCGCCATCGGTCGAGAAGAATGTCTTGAGGTCATCGCGCTGCAACTTGGGGTCGAGCCAGAGGCAACGGTCCACGGCCGAGTAGCGGAAACCGGTGAGTGCCAGCAGCAAGCTATAGTTGGCCATTGAGCGGATGTAATAGCCGCCGCACTGAATCTGGTTGTACGGATCGCGTTTGCGCCCGTCGAAACGGTCGCGGATCGCCTTCATCACTGCAAGACCTTCCAACAGGTGGCCATGATTGATCAGATTGCCGGCAACCTGATCCTCGTA
Organism: uncultured Lentisphaeraceae bacterium; assembly: GCA_964643945.1. Lineage (GTDB taxonomy): Bacteria > Verrucomicrobiota > Kiritimatiellia > RFP12 > UBA1067 > JAHFSX01. The sequence continues at coordinate 8,669 of CAZXVN010000157.1, forward strand.
GCCGACCTCGATCGTGTCGGCGTAGAAAAGCGCCTGGGCCGGGCGTCCGCCCTTGGGCCAGGCGCAGATCACCAGGCCGGCATCGTCATTCATCGCCAAGGTATAGCCTGTGTTGAGAATCTTCCGGCAATCAGAAACGAAGTTATACTTGAAGACCGAGGCGATGGCGGTTTGCATGTGGTCACGCGGATAGATATCACCCAGCCCAAGCATATCCGACCACCACTGGCCGATGAGTTGTTCGCTGATCACACCGTTCAACCAGGTGTTGCGGGTATCCTTGCCGTCGTAGATCTGCCGGTAATACTCGCCATTCCAACACAGTTCGTCGGTCTTCATGCGGCCGGCCTCGAAGACGCGGTGGCATTCGTCAGCCAGCGCCGTATCGCCCACCGCGCGCGCCATCTTTTCACCGGCGAGCATGCCGGCCATATACATGCTGTTGCCGAAACTCTCATAGCCTCGCAGATGCTGGTCGAGCGTGCAGCGCCAACTGGAATTGTCGTCGAGCAGGCCGTCGCGGTTGGTATCCCAATGTTGCCAGGGAAACTCGATGGCTTTCTTGATTCCCGGCCAAAGTTTCCGCAGCCATTCGGTATCGCCGGATATCTGCCATTCGCGACAGGTGCGCAGGAGGGTGCCGAAGTGGCCGTCGAAGGCCGTGTCGCCATCAACGACACGGGTTGGCCAGACACGGGTCGCCATGCCGCCGTCCGGCTTGATCCGCTTGGAATAGTCGAACTCGCGCATGCCACGTTCGAGAGTTGGGAAAAGATAAGCGATCGACTGAACGTAATGCCAGACCTGGTCCACGGTGCCTTCGCACGATCCACTGGTGGCCCAGCAACCTTCCCAGCCATGCATCGTCCCGTTGTCTTCGCGGAACACTGTCGGCGAGCGCAGGATGGCCAACTGGCTGGAGATCGACTCCAGGATGACCCCCGGCAGGGTCGAGGCGAAAAATGTCTGTTGGAACAGCCGCGTCTGACTCTCCAAGCGCTGGCGGTTTGCCGTCAGATACTCCGCCGCTGCGGCGGCGTCCGGCCATTGGGTGGAATAGTAGTTGCGCACGCCGGGCACATCCTTGCGTTCGGGGAAACACCAACTGATCACCAGCGGAATGTTGGTGCTGGCGCCGGGCTTGAGAGTGAATTCCCAACCCATGGATCCCACACCACCAGCCCATGTTTCGTTAGGGTCCGCCGCTGCATTCCGACGCATCTCAATTTCCGCAACCGTGGAGGCGAAGTCATAACGACCATTGACACCGAAGGTCTCGGCAAAATGTTGGAAGCCACCGGTGGGAAATAACGTGGAAGGCTCCCATCGCTTTTGCCAGGTGGTGATCCGGCACGGTGAGGCCACGGCCAGGCTGCCGTTCTGGGCGCCATTCTCCCGGCGCATCAATAGCAGGTCGAATCCATCGCGTCGGAGCAATTCGGTGCGCGTTCCATCCTCATTGCCTTCGTTGGCAAGATTCTTGAGGTTGTATCCCAGGGTCCCGGTCACGGTCTTGCCGGAGACGTTCGTGAGGGTAATGGTTAGACAGGCCACGGGCAGGGAGGATTCGCGGTCGTTGCCGGGAATGAAGGGGCTCCAGCCCTCGATGGCCGCTTCCAGCGGCATGCCCCGATCCTTCAAAATCACCTTGGCAAAAGGAAATCGCCCCACGAAGACCGCGGAACTCATATGCGGCAACCCGGATATGGCGAGGGGACCCGTCCCCCAGTTCTCATTGCCCCATCCGTATGGAACCGCCGGATCGCCTTCAAGCACCCGGAAGGACGCTTCGTCATTCCCCGCCTTCGCCCACAACCCGAGAAAGGAAAATTCCGGGCGGTACCCGCAATTCGGGTTCCCGAAAAGCGACCAATCCACCAGTGCGCCGCGGCCATTGAGGGAAATGCAGCCCGAGCCAATCCCGCCGAGCGGGAAGCGCACCTGATCCAGATGAACGCCTTCGTAGCCATCGCGCACCTGTGGCGAGAGCAATTCCTCCGCCGTGTACGGCAAGGGTTTGACTGGTGGGGGAAGGCGGGCATCATCCGGCAACCTTGGCGGTGCTGCAGGTTGGCTCCATTTGGCCCATTGGGCCAACGTGTTCTTATGGATCTGCGGGTTTTCCGAAATCCATATGTCCTTGGCCTCGGCGAAGCGGGCCAATAAGTCGGCGGCAAGGGCGCGGCGCTCTTCGTTCGCCCCGGCCGGCAGGCGCGACAAGTGGGCGAACAGCGCCGGAATCGCCCCCATGCGCACGTTGTACGAGTGCGCCGGCGAGTCCTTGACCGCTGCTTCCGCCTGTCGCCACAGATCGACGGCGTGGGTATAGAACTCGACGGTGACCGGCGGTTGGCGCAGCACGTCATCATAGATGCTCAAGGTGGCCCCTGGCCTCTGATAGAACGCGTGGACCTCATCAGAATACCGGCGCACCAGCGGCGCGGCGGCGCCGTAGTAGCCGGCGAA
>CAZXVN010000158.1:0-7096 GCA_964643945.1 uncultured Lentisphaeraceae bacterium
TCTCCCCGCGCTTCAGTCCTTTCTACCCCTTTTGGCACGATTGTGCGATTCCTTTCGTCTTGAATTCATTTATCCCTGTACACTCAACCAATCGGTCAAGTGTCTTGGGCGTAAAGACCTTTCCGCGTGTGGCAAAGAGCAGTTTCTTCATGAAGTCTGGAGCCTGATCGAAATCCACAAAACGCTCAGCGCGCTTGGTCTTGCGGAAGCTGACTCCCTCCTTGAGCAACATCTCCTCAATCGCGTTTTCCAGGCCATCGCCGATCATTTCGCTAACCGAATCACGGTGTCCGGCAAACGGTCGCCCCAAAAAGCGCTCATAGAGCAGCATCGCGTACGGCGCACCCATGGCAGCCATATTTCGCAGCGCCGCCAGACCGCCGACCGTGTCCGCCTTCTGAAGCCGATGAATCTGCTTGGTCGCAACCTTTGGGCACCCCTGAGTCAAGAGGTCGCACGCCGTTTCGACCATCGCTTCGATGCGCTTCAACATTTCGGAGGTTGGACAAAGCGGCTTGAGCGGGGCCATACGGACTTTACGGTCAAGTGTCCTCGCGAACCCCTGATTTAGGTCAGAACCATGCCGTTGTGCAGCAAGGTAAACCCATTCTGGAGGCGTGAAGCCCAGCATTGAACGGAGGACGACCAACACGATTGGCGTCTCTAGAACCGTCTTGAGTACCACTGAACCGGTCAGAGACGAAAATCCGACAGTCGCTTTCTTGAGCGCCTCGTATCCCGTCTCAAATAAGGGGTAGTCGATGAAACCCTCACCTTTGGGCAGCGTGAGAAACTCGGAAACCAGACTCGAAACAACAGCCGAGACGAAAGGCTCGGGCGTCGCCTCGATCTCCGCGAAATCGACCTCAAAAGGATATTTCATCTTCGATCTCCTCACGCACACTCCAGACACCGTCCGGCAGCCACTTCTGCCGGCGTCCGGCATCGGTGAAAGTCGCTCCGAGTTCCGCCAACGCGGCGTCTACGCCGCCAAACGCCGCGAGCCATTGACTGACTCTAGCCATCCGTTCCCCCACAGGGCGGGTCACGTCCCACTCTTTTCTTAAGAACCACACCGCCAACCGAATCAAGTGGCCGAAACAGACACACCGGATGTCCCCCTGCGTCACAGTCAGTCCGCTGGCGGACAAGTCTTCGACATCTCTCTTCAAGATGACCGCCACACCCGCTGCATTGTCCGCGATCCACCGGCGCGGAACGCTGCCCGTCGACCGGCACACGAAGACGGTGTCTACGATCGACGACTCCGTGCCGTTGATGTGAATTGACGCGCCCATCTCCGCCGGACACGGCAATGACGCGGAACAGACTAACTTCGAGTCGAGAATAGCCACCGCCAACGGGATGTAGGCATCAAACTGGTTGTGATGATAGGTGAACGCCAAAGGGCGACCAGCTTCCAGCCGGTCCGCCGCCAGATGCAGCGTTCTGGATATACCGTCGGCGAAGTGCTCAAGCCCCCGTCCCATATTCGCGTTGCCGGTCAATTCGTTCTGGTGGCGCGTGCTTGGCTTTCCAAACTCTGGAATAGAACCGCCCAACAGCTTGCGTAGCCAAACATAACAAAAATCCATCAGTTCGGCGTATTGGACGTTGCCGAAATAGGGCGGGTCGGTGAACACTGCATCAAACTTGTCCCCGTTCAGCGCCAATGAAGACGAGTCGTCACAAAGCAGCCTGATGGTGCGCCGCCCGTCAGGGCACTGTCCTTCACGGCTGGGGCCGATCCATTCCCCGGTAATAGGCACTTCGGTCTTGCGCGATCCTTCGTGTCGTATTTCAAACGGACGGGTGCAATAGCGTTTCGCTTTGGCAAACTTCTCAACGATGTTCAGCCAGCCGCCGCTGCCGACCGGAGTCCCCCTGCTGCCTGTGATGCCAAGCAGGTTGGACTCGCACTGGATCAATCCAACGGGAAACCCGTGTACTGAAAAGATGTCGAGCGATTTCAGCGCCATGGTGTCATAACGGCAAAGCATGTTTTGATAACGCAGCAAGTCAGACAGGTTTGTGGCGAGTGCCTCGCGAAGCCGCACGTCCTTCATCGTGCTAATCCAGCGGCAACTCAGTTCGAGGCCAAGCAACTGTCGAGCGTTGAATAAGTCGCGGTAATGGTGATACCCCCAGCGATGCAACCGCTCCGTCTCATCGCCCTTCGGGATCGCGTCTTCCGGGATGAACTCCGGCCGCACGGATTTCAACCGTGCTGCGGCTTCTTCAAACTTCGTTAAGTCATCAGTCCTTGGCTTCTTGAATAAGCGTCCCTTTTTGCTAACAGAACTCTCCGCGCAGGTCTCGCAGGAATATTCCATGGCAAACAAGCGGTGATCGGGAGTCGAAGAATTGGGATAGCTGACCGGGCTGCTGCAATGCAGACACATGGATTTGTTGCGTCCGGCTGTGTGTTCTAACGGTAACGTATTGCCACAATGAGGGCAAGCATCTGGGCTCTTGCGGTCTTCGGTCTCAAACAGTTCACCGCAATGACCGCAAACGAATACGTTGGCAGGATGGCGCACATTCTCGGCGATCAGGAAATTGGGAAACAGATCGGTGGCACGATTACACGCGCCACACAGCGCCGTTTTTACCCAGAGAAAATATTTCACGCGGGCATTGGGGTTGCTGCAACGGACACACGTCGTGCGGTAAAGATGTCCGACCTCCGATTCCAGATGCGCCCGCAGTTGCTCCGCCGCTTTCAGGTAGGCCTCCACATCAAGATCCTGCAACTCCTGCCGCACGATCCACCACGCCATCGGATTGATGTCGGTGCCCGTTACAGAACAGCCAACGCGGTTCGCCTCCATCATGGTTGTACCGCCGCCCATGAACGGATCAAAGACCCTGACGCCCGACAGGTCGTTCGCCTGATAGAACGTCTCAAAGACCGGTCGATCAGAGAACTCCGACAGGATCAATGCTCGAAACAATGTGCCGGGACGCCGCGCGAACCATTTGTGAACCGCAATAACCGGACGGTAGTTCTGCTGGATCTGCTTCTCCCGCAGGGCCAGCGAGGCAACGAAAGGTACGTTGAAATGCCGTTCAATCATTTTGTTTGCGTTTCCATTGTGCGGACAAGCCGATTCGAGTGTTTGCCTCTCCTGCGATGACCACCCGTTCAGTCAATTTAGAAAGAGCGTAAACATATTCACCGTCTGCGTCAAGCAGACACACATTGCCGCCGCAAAAGACCCTGATTGATGGGCATATGACACACACGATTGCCCGCGTGACGTGTTTCCGTTAAACGAGCAACATGAACCCAATACCGAGGCGGACTCTCCGTGCCGAGCGAGAACTTTATCGAACGGGTCTTTGCGCTGAAACGCTTCCGCGACACGCCTACGGCGACGCCGCACCGGAGCCGGACGCTCGGTTGAGCAGACTCAGCTCACTTTTTTCACTGTGTCGATCTCGAGTTCCACCAGCAGATCGTCGCGACAGATATCCGCTTCGATGGTGAGAAGGGGCATCGTCTCCAGCGCGTGTGCTCGAAGCCAGGCCTGCCACTCCTCCATGTACGAAGCCTTTTTCAAATACATCACCGCGCGCGTCGTGTCTTTCCAGCCCATATCGCGCGACACCAGAATGGCTTCGACCACATCCATGGTCAACTCGATCTGCTTCTTCACGTCATCCGCGAACGCCGTCGCGCCGCTCGGCTCGATGCTGGCCGTACCGGACACCATCAGCGTGCGGCACTCGGGCGTGCCGATCTCGACCGCCCGGCTAAACGAGCTGCCGTACTGCAAGGCCGCACACTGCAACGGCGAAGGCACCGCCTGCACCGTGACTGCTCCGCGCTGCTTTGGCTGAATCGCGATCGCGCACGCCGTGATCGCCGCGCCGCAGAGGTTGGCGCTGCCGATGCCGGTGCTCGCGGGCACCAAGCCGTCGTACACCTTGCGCGACCGGAAGAAGGCATCCCGCGCACGGTTGAAGGGCTCGTACCACTCCAGAATCTTGTCCATGAAAAGCCAGGTGCGCGCCACGTTCGAGAAGGTCATGCCCGCATCGGTCAACGCCTCTTCGATGCCCTCGAAAACCGCTGTCGTCTGGGCCTCGCGCGAGACGCTCAAATCGGGCGGCAACACGCCCGTGAGCAGACAATAGTGTGCGTGCGCGTCCTCGTACCTTACGCCCGCCGTACACCCGTGGCGACGGATGAGCTCCGGTTCCGCGCCTTCAATCACCAGACGTTGGTAGACCGGCGGCAACGCCCCCGTTCCCCCGCACAGCCAGAGTTGCGGCACGTCCGAACCCTTCGCGCCGACCGCCGCACGAGCCAACTCCGCACAGGTGCCCCAGCCAGTCTGTGAGAACGCGCGGCCGGCCGTCGCCGTAGGCACGCCTTTCGTCACATCCAGCAAGCCGAGTTCCTGCCGCCGCGTCACTCCCCCGTTCACAACACCCTGTCGCGCCATTCGTACCCCCTGTCCCTTATGTTCTACACTCACTCAGCCGGAACCCAACCGATCAACGCCCACCGTTCAACCTCAACTCTGAAGCAAACTCGCTCAACCCGTGAACGTTGAGCACTGAGCGTTTCATTCGTTAGGCGCCTGATACCCCCCCCCATGTCCTGTCCGCCCTAGGTTTCCCCTTCTTAGAGCGACAGGATAAACTCCGCAAGTGCCTTGATCTCCTCAGGCTTGAGATTCTTTGTGTCTCCGTGCATGTTTTTCGGATTGCAAGTCGTCAACACCTCTTCCATCGTCAGCGCACGTCCGTCATACAGATACGGCGCGGTACGCCATGCTTCCAGCAGTGTCGGGGTGTCGAACTCGCGCCCCTCTTCGTTGCCCACGCCCAGCTCGAGATTGTACTTCTCAAGGTTGGTAAAGAACCTCTCTCCATCCGGCCCGGCCTTGTTGGCCGGATGACACTCGGCACACCCGGCTTTCTTGAAGAGCTTCACGCCCTTCGCCGCGTTCTTGGAGAGCGTGCCTTTCACCAAATAAGGACTCGGCATCGGCTTAAGCGACATCACATAGGCGTCGAGACACAACCCGTCCTCTTCCGGACGCACGACGAACTGGATGTGCGTCATACCCTTGCGGATGCAAGTCTGCATATTCTCGCGGATCCCCGTCACCATGGTCGGCGGGGTCAGATGCGAATAGAGCATGTTTTTGGTCTGCTTCGGGTTGCCAATACCGTCGTTGACCAAGTCCCAATTCAGCCCGTCCGTGCGTACGTCGGGATGGCAACTCGCGCAGCTCTGCCACTGCTGAAAGCACATCGTCGCGTCGTTCCACAACATCTCGCCACGCCGCGTGCGGTCTTTTTCCAGATCCACCGCCGCTCCCAGCGCGATCAGGCTGGGCTTGGCCACCGCGTCTCCCATCTTCACCTCGGCCAGCGCGTCGGAGAAATAGAGCGCGGCATACACCGAATCGCCCACCGCCACCACGCCGTGCGGCCCGTTGCCATTGAGCTTCACGCGACGGCGGATCGTCACGAGAAACGACAGGTCGTTCGGCACATCAGCCGCAGACTTGGTGACCTCCGTGACCTTCTCGTTCTTAGACGCCTTTTCCAGCCGGGCATGGAAGGCCTCCCGATCGATGAGGCTGATCTCGTGCGTGCCCGCATGCGCCACAATCAGGTTTTTGCCGTCCGGCGAAACGGTCACGCCCCACGGGTTGGCCGCACCCTGATCCACATCGTCCAGAAGCGCCGTGTTCACATACTCGCCCGTCTCACCGTTCAACACGCTCAGCCCCGCCGTGTTCATCCAGCCACGCTCAAGCTGCGTGGTCGGCAGCTGATAACGTCCGAAGGTGTGGGTCACATAGATGAACTTCCCGTCCGGCGTGGCCCCCATGCCCCGCACGCCCGTGGAGCCGTTCGGCAACATGATGTTTTTGACCACCTGGTTCGTCGCCGTATCTATCACAGAAACCGAAGCCGCCACCACGTCATCCGTCGCACGGCACAACGGCAAATGGTTTGCCACAAACAGCAGTTTTCCGCCCGCGCCCAGCACCGCAGCATGGGGTTCACGCAACACGTTCATGGTTGCCATGATCTTCATCTTGGCCGTATCCACCGCCACGACATTGTTGTTAAAGCGGTTCAGCACATACACCGTTGCCCCATCCTGACTGACCACCGGCGCCATCGGCGTGTGGCCGGTCGCAACCTTGCCCAGCACCTTGCCTCCCTCGCCCAACTTGAGCAACACGCCCTCCTCCTCGCCGCCCGTCACGAAAACGGTACCATTCGTCGCCACCGCCACACCGCTGGGGTTTCTCTTGAGATCCCACTCGCCCGCAACTTTGGCGCCGGCGATATCGAAGACCAGCAACTTGCCTGCTGTAGCCTCCGTCACGTACATCGTCTGACCGCCCGGCGCGACCGCCATATATTCAGGCGAAAGATAGTTGGCCGCACAGACGCTGCCGACAACCCCCATTACGACAAAACAAATCAACCCGCTCTTCACTGCCTTCATTCCTCTGCCTCCTTGCCCGCACACTGCCCCATGTTGTTCTTGTCGAAGCTCCCGAAGATCAGACAATCCGCACGATGCCCCGACATCTGCCGCGTGAGCCCGTGTCCCCCAGCGCCACGCCGCTTGACAATCGTTCCACTAACATCCATTGGACAAAAAGAATACCGTAATCCTGCTGAGGGAAGCAAGCATCAATCCCGTACAATTTTGAAGCGTTTCCGCTGCACTCACAAACCGGGCCGCTCCCGCGGGATTCGCGGGATTCGCGCTCACGGCGTTTTTGAATTGCGCGGGGCTGTTGCCGTTGGTACACTTTTCATTATTCTTCTTTACGCAATGACTTTCACTCAAGGAGTCCGCCATGAACAGCCGTCGCCTCGCCCTCTTCACACTTCCTGTTGCCGTTCTGCTGATGACCGCAGGGGATCCCTCGCTGAGCCTTGCCGCCGACTGGCCCGGCTTTCTTGGAACGAACCGCGACGGGCATTCGCCCGACACGGGTCTGCTTAAACAATGGCCTGCGGAAGGTCCGGCACTTCTTTGGAAAGCCGACACCATCGGCCCCGGCTGGTCGTCGGTGGCCGTCGCCAACGGCTGCGTCTACACGACCGG
>CAZXVN010000159.1:0-7080 GCA_964643945.1 uncultured Lentisphaeraceae bacterium
CTCGGTCATCACCATGCCCGGAGCGACGGCGTTGACGTTGATGCCTTCCTTGGCTGTCTCGCGGGCGATGGCGCGGGTCATCGAGACCAACGCGCCCTTGCTCGAGTCGTAAGGCAAATGCCCCGACGTCGATCCGAGAAAGGCCGCCTGAGAAGCGATGTTGACGATCTTGCCTTTCGCCTGCCTCGCACGCAGCCGTTTAACCAGCTCGCGGCACGTGATAAAGCACCCGGTCACGTTGACCTGAAACGTGTAGTTCCACTCCTCGACCGAATAACCCGTCAGAGGCCCCTTCGGACAGTACGCCGCGTTGTTGACGAGAATGTCGACCGGCCCGAGCTGCGCCTCGGCCGCATCGAACATCGCCACGATCTGTTGTTCTTCAGCCAGATCGGCGGCCACCGCGATGGCGGCGGTTCCGTAGCGCTGTCTGATTTCTGCAACAACGGCCCGCGCGTCGTTCACGAAGTCCAACCCCTTGGCTTCGTTCTTGAGGTAATTGATGACAACCTTCGCGCCTTCAGCCGCCAGCGCGAAAGCGATCGCCTTGCCGACCCCGCTCGACGAACCTGTGATGATGGCCACTTTGTCTTTGATCTTCAAATCCATGACGATCAACTCCTCACACGTTCAACTGAAGAAAACTTCGCCACCCCTCCATCACTCCACCCCTTCAGGCTTCTCTCACGGCGTCAGGACGACGCGCAGCGCAGTGCCTTTCTGCATCAGCGCGACCGCCTCTCGAAAATCCTCGAACGGCAGCGTGTGCGTCACGAGGCGTCCGGCGGGGAACGTGCCCGCCGCGATCAGGGCCACGGCTTTCGCCACATGCGCCGGCGTCGAATCGCTCGTGCCGACCACGCGCAGCTCACCGTAATGGATGGGACGACTGTCGATACTCAGCATGCTCTTGCCCGCAGGCAGCGAGGCGAAAAGGCAGACCGTGCCGCGTTTGCGCACCAGCGTCATCGCTTGCTCCTGCGGCGCAGCGGCTGGAGCCGCCACAATCACCACATCCGCGCCGAGGCCGCCGGTCGCTTCTCGAACCACCTGTGACAGATCTTCGGTCCCCGGATTCACCAACCGGTCAAAACCAAACGCCTCGCTCTGCGCCAGACGCACGGGATTGATCTCCGAAAGAATCACTTTCGCCGCACCGTACTCGCGCGCCACAACCGCATTCAGAATGCCCATCGGACCCGCGCCCATCACGAGCACAGTGTCGCCTTGCCGGATCTGGCTGTTTTCGCACGAATTCACGGCGCAGCTCACCGGTTCGGCCAGCGCCGCGTGCAGCGGCGCCACGCCGGCTGGCACTTTGATCACATGTCCGCCACGCACGGCCAACTCGGGAATCACAACCTGCTCGGCCATGCCGCCATTGTAGCCGAACCCCATCGGACAGATGTTCGCACAGAGGTTGCGCCAGCCTCGCACGCAATAGGCACAGGTGCCGCACGCCACCGACGTCGCCATGACCACGCGCTCGCCGATGGCAAAGCCGGAACCGGCGCGGTTCTCAACGATCACACCCGTGAACTCGTGCCCCATCACGATCGGCGGACGCATGCGGGGGTTGCCCGATTGATAAGCCTTCATGTCCGAGCCGCACACCGCGCACGCGTCGACTTTGACCAGCAGTTCGCCGTCCCCGCACACGGGCACCGCCACCGGCTCGACCTTCACATCCAGGGGACCGTGATAAACCACCGCACGCATCGTTGACTCGCGCATGGCTCAATACCCGTCCGCGGCCGGCGCACCGTCCAAGATCTTGTCGGCCGAGCCCACGCCCAGACGGTGTACGCCCATCTTCAGGAACATCACGGCACGCTCCCAGTCACGGATGCCGCCGGAGGGCTTGACCTTCGCGCGGCCGCCACAGGTCTTGAGCATGACCGCGACCTGTTCGACCGTCGCGCCGTCACCATTAAACCCGGTGGAGGTCTTCACAAAATCCGCGCCAGCCGCAATCGAGATCTCGCACGCTTGAGCGACCTGTTCCAACGTAAGCAGGCAGGATTCCTGAATGACTTTCACCAGCACGCCCTTGGGCTTGGCCACATTGACAACCGCTTCGATATCGCGCTTGACGTACGCGTAGTCGCCCGAAAGAAACTTGCCGATGTTCATCACCATGTCCAACTCGTTCGCGCCGTCCTCGATCGCCAGCTTGGCCTCCAGCGCCTTGACCTCAGACCGGCTCGCGCCGTGCGGAAAACCGACCACGACCGCCACGGTCGTGCCCGAGCCCTTGACACACTTCGCCGCAAGTGCCGCATCGGACGGGCGCACGCAGAGGTCGCCCACGCCCTTGGCCACACACATCGCCGCATTCTTGCGGACATCCTCATCGGTCATCGTGGGCTTCAGCACCGCGTGATCCATCCTCTTCGCCACGAACTCTTTTGTGATCGTCACATCGCTCATGAACGTCTCCTGAAAATGGGTTAGTGCATCTCGCGTCCGCCCGTGATGTTGATCGCCTGGCCGGTCATGTAATCTGAGCCCGGCGAACAGAGGAACACCGTCACGTCAACCACATCCTCAATGCTGGCCAGCCGCGCGAGCGGAATCTTCGAGGTGAACTGCTTGACCACCTGTTCACGCTCCTGCTTCAGGTTCTCGATGTAGTTCGCGGACATGAAATTCCAGACGCCGGTGTTGTCCGTGATGCCGGGGCAGACGCAGTTCACGTTGATTTTTTCCTTGGCGAACTCGAAGGCCAGCGACTGCGTGAGCGCGATGATTGCGCCCTTGGCCGCCGAGTAGTGGCTGCACAGCGCCGAGCCGGTCTTCCCCGACTTCGAGGCGAAGTTCACGATCTTGCCGCGCTTCCGCGCCTTCATGAAGGGCGCCGTGTGTTTGATGAAGAAAAAGGTGCCTTTGCAGTTCACCGCGAAAATGAAATCCCACTCCTTCTCCGTGATCGCCTCGATCGCGTTCTGACCCGCCACGCCCGCGACGTTCACGAGGATGTCGATCGCGTCATTGAAGCGCGCGGCGGCGGCGGCGACCACCGCCTTCACCTGCGCCTCATTCGTCACGTCAGCGGCGAGGCCGGCGACGTCGTAACCGGCGGACGTGAGCTCCGCGACGGCGGCGTCAACCGCATCCTGCTTGAGATCCGTGATGTACACGCGCGCGCCGCACTGCGCCAGCCCCTGTGAGATGCTCTTGCCGATCGCGCCCGCCGCACCGTTCACAATCGCGGTCCTGCCTTTGAAATCCAAAAAGTTCTGCATGTATGGAGTATTCCTTGTTGTGGCGCAGGCCCTCGCCCCCCGACAACCTGTGATGCCCCCAGCGCGGCTTTACCAGAAGCGCCAGAAGGGCTTGTCGTCCAGCTTGATCACGCTCACGGTGTGCACCGGATCGTTCTTGGCGTTCTTGAGCCCCGGGAAGGTCATGTCGAAGTTCACGACGATCAGTTTGTTGCCCCACACCATCGGCTCGCACGGCTGATCCAGCAGGCCGTCCGCGCCGTCGGTGTCGTCGTTCATCCACAAGGTGCCCAGCTTTCCGGCCTGAATATCCCAGTACAAGATCGCGTTGCGCTCGGAGTCGGCGATGATGACCCAATCCTTCTTGGCGTAATAGCAGATGCCGTCGCAGCACGGGAACAGCGCCGGATCGTTGACCAGCGTCGTCATCTTGCCATACGAGCCGTCGCTGTTCAGCTTGAGGACATAGAAGTGTCCGTCACCGAAGTTGCCCGTGTAGATGTTCCCTTTCGAGTCAAAGCACATCCCGTCGGCGCCCGCGATATCCTTGCGCACCGGCAGCGGCGCGGTTTCGGTGATGCCGAGGCAGTAAGGGTCGTTTCCAGCCTGCTCTTTGGGAAGCAGACGGGCAGGACGCTCCTTAAACGCGCTGAACGGCACGCGGTACACGCCGCCCTGGTTCTTGCCTTCGATGTCAAAGAAGGTGTCCGTGAAGTACACGGCGTTGCCGCGGATCCGCAAGGCGTTCGCCAGCTTCACGTTCTCAACCACCGGCTCGATCCTCACCGGAGCGCCGTCTTTGCTGATCACCACGCGGATCACGCGCGACTTATAGTTCTTATCGAAGAAATACTGGTTGTCGCAATAGTAGAGGTTGCCGTCCTGATCGAACTCCATGCCCATGGGCGCGCCGCGTTTGGTGTGGGGATGCAGCAGGCCCGCCACGAAGACCGACCACTTGCCGCTCTTCTTGTCCATCTTCATGATGGTGCCGGCATACGACTGGTCCACAAAATTGGGAGCGGCCATAAAAATGTTTCCGGCCTTGTCCTGCGCCAGGCCATCCGGCGTATTCACATGATCGCCGAACTGCGCAAACAGTTTTGGACGATACTTCTCGTCAAATTTGGCCGTCACCTCCGCCGACATCACACCGCACGCGACCGTCGCAACCGCACCGGTCAGAACCCACATTGTCGCCTTGCTCATCGCTTTCCCCTTTCGTTACCCTGATGGCGCGGCTTTCATGATGCCGCCCTCGTTGTTCAGTGTCGCGGGGCACGCAAACCCTCCGCGCGTGAAATTGCCTTGTACGTTAACATAAAACCGTCCGGCTGACAATTGGGAGATGCGCCCAACCATACACGTTCAATAACTCCGCTGTTTTCCCGCTCCGGCGTTTATGCTATAAAGAGGGCGTTTTCCGCTTCACAAAGGATTTGGAGACTATGGATAACGCCACCCTCATCACCCTCCTCAGCGATTTCAATGTGGAGACCCGTCGTAGCGCGCTCAAACAACTGGCCGCCACCGCGCCGTTTCAAAACCCCAGCACACTTTTCAACATGCACTGCCACTCGTTCTTCTCGTACAACGCGGACGGCTGGTCGCCTTCGCGCGTCGCGTACGAGTGCCGCAACCGCGGGCTTTGCGCCGCGGCCCTGTGCGACTTCGACGTGCTGGACGGACTGGACGAGTTTTTGGAGGCGGGACGCCTATTGGCCTTGCGTTCAGCCGTGCATCTGGAAACACGCGCCTATGTGCGTGAACTGGCGAGTGTGGACATCAGCTCACCCGGCGAGCCTGGCGTCACCTACATCATGGGCTGCGGCTTTACCGGCATGCCCGCCCCCGAGACCCCGCAGGCAGCCACCCTGGCCCAACTCCGGCAGGGCGCGCAGGACCGGAACCTCGCGCTCATCGCGCGTGTCAACGCCACGCTTCCCGCCGTCGCGATCGACTACGACCGCGACGTTCTGCCGCTCACGCCCAAAGGCGTGGCGACCGAACGCCACATCATACGCGCCTACTGCACCCGCTCAAGGAGCGTGTTCGCCGACCCTGCGGCGCGCGCGGCCTTTTGGGCGCCGTTGCTGAAATGCGACGTGTCGGCCTATCCCGCCATCGAAGCCAACGTGCCGAAGCTGGAGGATCTTGTCCGTAACGCGCTTGCCAAACGCGGCGGAATCGGCTACATCCAGCCCGACGAGAAGACGTTCCACTTGGCTGACGTGTTTATTCCGTGGGTGCGGGACTGCCAGGCCATTCCGACCATCGCCTGGCTCGACGGCACCAGCGGCGGCGAGGCCGACTGCGACCATCTGCTGGACCTCATGACCGGCAAAGGCTGCGCGGCGCTGAACATCATCCCGGACCGCAACTGGAATGTGAAAGATCCTCTGGAGGCCGCCCGCAAGCGGGCGAAGCTCGACGAGGTTGTCAAAGGCTGTGTCAAACGTGATTTGCCGATCAACGTCGGCACCGAGATGAACAAGGGCGGGCTCCCCTTCGTGGATGACCTGACCGGAGCCGTACTCAGCCAATACGCGGCCGAGTTTACCCAAGGCATGCGCATCATGGTTGGCCACACCCTGCTCGGACGTTATGCCCGCGCGCCGTATCTCGGAGAGCGGGCCGAAGCGGAGTTCAAGAACATCGCGGCGCGCAACGCCTTTTACGCGGCGGTCGGCGCGTTGCCCGCGCTCACCGCCGAACGCGCAGACGCATTGAGCGCGGCCGGGCCCGACCAGGCGTTCGCCCTGCTCGCAGACGCCGCCAAGCGGGCTCGTTAATCCTTGACCGAATGCGCCTGTAGCCATTTAAGCGCTTGCGCGTTGCCTTGTTCAGCCGCTTGGCGGATCCACTTGGCCGCTTCATTCAGATCTGCGGGCACCCCATGGCCATTCGCAACCATATACCCCAGCCGGAACTGTGCCAACGCATGCCCCTGCCCTGCGGCCGCCTTAAACCACTTCAGAGCTTCGGCATAGTCCTGAGCGACCCCGCTGCCCCGGTAATACGCCGTGCCCAGATTGCTTTGTCCATCACTGTCGCCCCGCTCGGCCGCCTTGCGGAACCATTCAACAGCCTTCGCCTCGTCTTTTGGAAAACCTTCGCCGCGCCCGGTCATCACGCCGAGGTTTGACATGGCCGAAGCGTCGTCCTGCGCAGCGGCGAGCTGAAACCATTTACGCGCCTCATCGAACGACTGTTCAACTCCCTTGCCGCGATAATACGCGATGCCCAGATGCGTTTGCTCGTCCTTGAGCCCCTGTTCCGCGGCCTTGCGGCACCACCGCACGCTCTCCGTATCGTTCTGGGCCACCACCGCGCCTTGGCGGTACATCAGCGCCAAGGCGCGCTGCGCCGTCACATCGTTCTGTTCAGCCGCACGCTTCAGCCACACCACGCCGGCCTCGGGATCATGCACCGGGCTGTCGTCGGCGAGATAGAGCATGCCGAGGCTGGACTGTGCGGCCGGACTTCCCTGCGCCGCCGCCTTTTCTAACCACTTGACCGCCTCGGCCGAATTGACGGGCACGTCGGGAATCCCTTTGAGAAACAGGAGTCCCATCGAGGTCTGCGCCTTGAGATAACCGCCGTCACCCGACTTGCGTAACCAAGTCAGCCCTTCGTCAATGTTGCGGGGCAAGCCATCGCCATAGAGCAGTGAGAACCCCAGCATATACTGAGCAGCCCCGTCGCCCGCAGCAGCCTTGCTCCGCAGGTCGTCTGCCGGCGTACGGTGCCCAAACCCGTGCGGCGCAGGAATTCGGATGTGCGCACACCCGCCCGAAATAAAGACCGCGACGGTACAGGTCACGATCCGCACCAGAACACAAACACGCATGTAACC
>CAZXVN010000160.1:0-15171 GCA_964643945.1 uncultured Lentisphaeraceae bacterium
CCACAAAATCGCCCTTCTCTCGGATACGGGGCTCGGCCAGTCCCTGGGCGAGGCAGGCGGACTTGATGCGCTGGATGCCGCTGCCCCACTGCTCGATGTAGCCCAGTTCCTTGAACACGCGGGCGATGACCCGGTTGCGGATCTCGGAGCGGCCTTCCAGCAACGCATCTGCCGTGAGCGTGTTCGGGAACCCTCCGGGGGAGACCACGTTGACGATGTCGTCATAGACGCCAACCTTGATGTCGCGCCCCTGGTTGGTGTAGTCGCGGTGGATCACGGCGTTGACCAGCGCCTCGCGCAGGGCCGGCTCGGGGATCTCGTAGGTGTCGATGCGCTGCAGGCCCTTGATCTCGCCGCGCAGGGAGATGTGGTTCTTGACGAAAGCCTCGACCTGCTCCAGTTGGGAGAACAGGTCGCCGCCATACTCCTTGCGGTCAAGAAACACGCTCATGTCCGTTCCCTTGAAGCGGGCGCACTTGGCGGCGACGTGCGGCAGCAGCCCCAGCAGGATCATCAGTCCCTGCGTGGGATATTCCGTTCCCTGTTCCTGCTGGACGAGCTTGAGGTTCTTCATCTTCTCGTGATCCAGCGGCTTGCCGATCGCCGCGAACCGCGCCAGCAGCGGCGTCAGGTCGATCCCCGAAAGCGGCTTATCGCGGAAGACCTCCTCGTCGAAGCTCTGGTTCCGCCGCTGCCTTTCCAGCTCCAGGATGTGCTCGAAATCCGCCTTGCGGTTGGAGGCGCCGACGCGCAGGTAGGTGCCCTGGTTCTTGCCGCCCTCCTTGAGGTAATAGGGCAGCAGGTTGCCGCGGAACACTTCCACGACCAGCACCGTCTTGCCCTCCAGGTTGGCGGTGTACATCTCCGGCAGGATCGCCGGGTGGCAGCGGTCGAAGATGATGGATCCGATCTGGCTCTGCAAGGCCAGGACGTCCTCTTCCGGAAGTCCGATCACCTGCCGGTCATCACTCACGCCGATCACCAATTTTCCGCCGCTGGTGTTGGCAAATGCCACGGCGGTCTTGGCGATCTGCTCATGCTGCGGCAACTGCGCCTTCAGTTCCAGCGTCTTGCTCTCGCCTTGCCGGATGTTTTCAATCAGATTCATTTCTCCGCCCTCTAAAGGAACACCCCCGCCAACGGCCGCCAGTATACGATGCGCCCGGCTTGCGGGAACGGTATCAACTGTGTTTCGCAAGCGTTGGGGCTACAGTACGCTAGCCGCATGGGGTTGTCAACCGACAACCGATAACACGAGCCTTTACGCGAGCCTTTAGAGGGCTCGCGACGGGAACTGCACTACCTCGCCTTCTCCACGGCCGCCCGCAGTTCCTCCACGCGCTCGGCGTGGTCAGAGCGGGCCGCTGTCGCGTCCTCGGTCCAACCCCCCAGCCGTTTGGCCAGATCGTCAGACACCCCCGCCTCGCTCAACCTGGTACGGAACGTGTGCCGCCACGAGTGGAACGTATAGCCCTCGCCCGTCACCTTCGCCGCCGTGAGGATGTCGATGAAAGCGCCGGGGCCGCCCGCCATTTCCGGACGTGGGTAATAGGCCGCGTGTTGCGGCAGGACGTAGTCGGCGCTCTGCTTCCGGAGTTTGGCGTTCGGACGCACCGCGCGTTCCTGTAGCTGCCCGCGATCGCGCAGCGCCTCTTCCAGTGCGTTATGCAGCGGCTTTGACAGCGGCAGGATGACGGTGATCCCGTGTTTCTTTGTCTTTGGCGGCGTGTGCCGGATCAAACCGGCCTTCAAATCGACCTCCTTCCACGTCAGCCTCGCCCCGGAGCTGTAGCGAAGGCCGGTCCAGCGGGCGATCAGGCAGGCCAGATACCATCCCGATCTCGCCTTCTTGGCGGCATCGAGAACGGCTTCCTCCTGTTCACGCGTGAACGGCTGCCCGCGCTCGCTGTCGTTCGCCTCTGGCCGCACCAGCGGCCAAGGGTTCTGCAGGTCATCGGTCACGCGGCGAAGCCCCTCCCAGACGGTGCTCAGATCGCTAATGATGTTCTTACGCGTCTTGCCCTTCGTGCCGCTGTCGGCCAGGGCCGACGCGAAAGCCGACGCGACCTTACGGTCGACGGACTCCGCCGTGGTCGCAGCCGGCCAATGCTCCTTTGTCCAGGCGACAAAGCGGTCTACGGCGTTCTTTCGTTTGCGCAACGTTATATCGGCTACGATCTTCCCTGCCGCAGCCAGCCACTTCGTATAGGTTTCCCAAATAGACACGACGGGCAGTCCGCCCCTGTCAGTCCCGCAGACGGCATCAATCATGGCGTGGAGACGCGCCGGGGTCGTCTGTTTCCCATAGGCCATGCTGAAGGTGTGCTCGATGGCAGCGGCCTTGGCCCTGTTAGAGGTTCCCGTCGATTTTCTTACGCGCTTTCTTCCTGGGAACCAGATCTGAAACCACCAGAGATCCGAAGACGGCTGCTTGTAAAGTGACATGGCTTTTCCTCCTTTGATTTAAGTAGTTTAAACTCTTCTTAAACCGCTTGCAAGCCATACTTTAGCCATATTTTATATTTTTAAAAAACCGCGTAACTTGTTATCTGTTCACTTGTTACGCGGTTTCAAGAATGGTGCTCGGGGGGGGACTCGAACCCCCACGCCTTTCGGCATATGCCCCTCAAACATACGTGTCTGCCATTCCACCACCCGAGCGGAAAAACGTGGGGTACTTTATACGATTCATCCTGCGGAGGGCAAGGTCAAACAGTAAAAATCTCGGGTCATTTCTTCTCGTGGATCACCTGTGCCTCGAAGACTAGATACTCCGCGCCCGAACGCCAGGCGTCCTGAGGCAGGCCAGCCTTCATCGAAAGGTGCGTGAGCGTCTCTTCGATGTCCCACCCTTGTTCCGGCGCGACTTGAGGCAGAAAGACCGCGCTACGCCCACCCTTGCTCAGCACCATGCCGTGTCGGCCGATCTCGATCTCCTTCCACGAGCCGGCCGGGCGCGGCGGCGTCAGAATCGAGATCTCGATATCGATCTCGCCGAGTTCCGCAGCCTGCACAGGCGAGAAGCGTGGATCATGAAACGCCGCATTGAGCGCCTGCTCGCGCACCACCTGCCAAATCGCGCGGCGCGGCATAATCTCGCCGATACACCCGCGCAGCTCACCCCGCTTGTTTAACGTCACAAAACCGCCGCGGACCGCCTGCATGCCCTCGGTCAACTCTTTGGGCGCCGCACTCGACACAGGCACCGCGCCCTTACGCAACGCCTCCGTGATCGTTTCGCGTGCCAGTCTTAACAGCCGGGCGCAGTCATCCTCCGACAGCATCTCGCCGCTTTTAGCCGCGCTTTTTTTCTCCTTCGCCGCCGCGCTCCACGAGCCGATCACCAGAGCGCCGATATAGCTGACCGAGTTGTTCGTGTCATGTAGCATCTGTCCCGAGGTCTCATAAGCGGTGCGCTCGACTTTGGCATCCTCCGGCATCATCGCCAACAAGAAGGCCAACGGGTCGCGGCCGCACACCGTTGCGCGAGTCTCATCAAGCCGCTTCATAAAACCGGCCACATCTTTCTTCGCAAAAAGGTCAAAGATCCCCAGATCAAGCGACTCCAGGCTCTTAAACACGTCTTGTTTGAACGGCACGTACCCATAGTTCTCGCCATAGTGCGTGAAGTCCGAACTCGCCACCACCAGTGTGCGGTCGTCCAGCAGGCCCTTGAACAACGCGGACGCAGTCAACAGGTTGGCCGCATCGAACTGGCCGCATACCACACACACCACCGGCAGGTTGGTCGAAAGGCACGCCTGAATCAGCGGCAGCTGGATCTGATCGCTGTGCTCACGTACGTGCGCCTCAGGCAGGCATGTGACGAACGGCAACTTCCGCATGCGCGCCACAAACTCCATATCGACACGCAACTCCCCCAAGGGCGTCGAAAAATGGGTCGCGTCTGCCAGGCTCATCTGATTGTGCATGCCGATGTAATGGCTCGGCCCCATCACCACCACGCGTTCGAATCGCGTCGGGTCGATCCGCAGGTACACCCCCGCCGCGACTCCTCCGGAATAACGGTAGCCCGCATGCGGCACCACCGCCGCACACACGTTCTTCTTGCGCACCACCATGATGCCTTTGCTACGCTCGGCAATCTCCTCGCGCAACGCGCGTTCGCTCGACGGAAACCATTGCCCCGCCAAGGGCGAGACCATCACTTTCTTGACCATAGGCACCTCCTCCCGCGTGGTTTTCTCGGCTGAACAACCGATATTCCCGCACGCGCCTGTCAACAAAACTAGACAACCGTAACGCATACCCGCTCCACAGCGGACGGTTCGGCGAACCGTCCCTATCCCGCCCACACTGCCACGCACCGCACACAGGCGTCATCCAACGCCCTTTTAGAGGCGCACTCCCGTACGCCCACGAGACACGCTGCGGCCAGCGTCAGCAGAAAGCCGCGCCGCGACACGCCGCAGAAAGCCGGTTCTGTCATGACCACACCCCACACACCCGTTTGCCGCAAGCCGGACAGGTCCCGCCGGCAGTCACACGGTTCGCCGTGATCACATACCGTTGCCGCACCACCAACTGGGCACCGCATCCGGAACAGAAAGTGGTCTCACCGTCCGGCACCTCGGCGTTGCCGACATAGACATGTTTGAGCCCGGCCAGCCGCGCCCGTTCACGTGCCCGCAACAACGTCTCAACCGGAGTGGGGGGCAGATGCGACATGCGGAACCGAGGGAAAAAGCGAGAAAAATGCAACGGCATCTCGGGGCCTGCATGGTCGCGCATCCACACGCAAAGGTCGTCGAGCATCACGTCGGTGTCGTTGAGCGTCGGGATCACGAGATTGGTGACCTCCACATGCACACCCGCCTCTTTCAACTGTATCACCGTCCGCAAGACCGGTTCAAGCGTGCCATCGCACACCTTGCGATAAAACACGTCGCTGAAGCCCTTGATGTCAATGTTCGCCGCATCGAGATAAGGCGCCAACGCGGCCAGCGGCTTCTCGTTGATGTAGCCGTTCGAGACGAGAACGTTGCGCAGGCCCGCCCCGCGCGCCGCGATGCTGCAGTCGCGCACGTACTCGTAGCCCACCAGCGGTTCATTGTACGTGTAGGCCACATGGTGACAGCCGTGTTTATCCGCCAATGCGGGCAACGCGTCGGGCAAGACCTCAAAGGCCGGGATATCTTCGGGATTGGCCTGAGAGATGTCCGCGTTCTGACAATGTTTACAATGAAGGTTACACCCCGCGGCGCCGAGCGAAAGGATGGCAGCGCCGGGGAAGAAGTGGAACAGCGGCTTTTTTTCCATGGGATCGACATGCACCGCACAGGGATGCCCGTACGTCAAGGCCTGAAGCGTGCCGTCCAGATTCACCCTCACCCGGCATTCGCCGCTGTGTCCCGGCGGAATCACACATCCCTTCGGGCACAGTCCGCACTGTATGCTTCTGGTGGTCTTAGCTGCCATACACAGACACCTCCTTGTAGCGGCTGTTAGTATAGCACGTTTACGCAAAGATGAAAAACCGCCGCTCCTCCAACGTCAGGCTGGGCGTTTCTGATCATCGGCCGGGCCGGGCGGAAGCGCAGCGGCACATCCTCCGGAAGGAGGATTTCCGGCTGCGCAGGCTCCGGGCAGGCTGGCGGCGCAGGTTCCGCCGATGGCAGACGCGCCGTCCGCCACCTTCGACTGGTTCCAGGGCATCTTTCCAAGCAGAAGGCCCATGCCGCACCAGTCGGTGATTCCGGCAAAGATCAGGCCGGCGCCCACGAACCCGGAAAGAATCAGAAAGGCGGGGTGGATGAAGAACCCCATGAGAACACCCAGCAGAGACAGGCTGCCGGCCGCAATCCGCACTTGCCTCTCGAGTGAGAGGCGCACCCTGCCTTTCACGGTTTGCCCACCCGCCTTCACATAAGCGCCCAGGCCTCCCTCGATGACGGACAGCCCCGCCATGTGAAGATTCTCCAGAGCTTTCTTGGCCATGGCGGCGCGACCTCCACCCTGGCAAAGCAGCAGCCGCGGAGCGGGAACGGCTCTCGCCTCATCGGCACGCACCGCAACCTGATCAACAGGAAGCAGGCGCGAGCCCAGGATGTGTTCGCCCTCGAATTCGGCACCTGTCCGCACGTCAATCACACTGGAGGCTCCGCCAGCAGACACAACGCGGACAGCCTCAGCCGCTGACAGGGTTGCCGGGATGTCTACGCCCTCACGGTTCAAGCGCAGAAGATCGTCCATATTTGCCGGCTTAGGCGGAGGATTCGCGCGGAGCTTTTGCACGAACTCGTCACGACTGCGGATTTGCAGCCACGGATTTCCGCTTTTCTCTTTGCCGAGCGTGCTCTCGCTTCGGCTCTGGTAGTCATGTCCGGGAAAGAGCACGGTGTCTTCGGACAGGTCGGCAAGAAGCGAGTGGACGGAATCGAAGAGCAGGCCCGCGTCTCCTCCCAGAAAGTCCGTGCGGGCAACACCGCCGATGAACAGGGAGTCGCCAGAGAAGAGCACCCCGTCGGCGATGAGGACCATGTGGTCGGGCGTGTGCCCGGGCGCGTGGCGCACGATGATTTCGAGCTTGCCCAGGTTAATCCTTTCGCCATCTTTCGGGTGGGCGGCGACGCCTGCGTGATGGGCGTTCTCATGCGCCATCCGCGTGCAGTTAAACCGCGCGGCAAAATCGCGCGCGCCGGAAGGATGGTCGGCGTGGGTATGCGTGTCCACGACGTAACGGACCTTCCAGCCTTCGGCCTGAGCCCGTTCAGCCATGTCATGAACAAAATCAAGGTGAACATCCAGGGCGAGGGCTTCGTTGCTTGCCCGATCAGCCATAAGATATCCGCGACATCCCTGAGGATGCGCGAAAGGCAGCACCTGCAAAGAGCCAATGGATCGCATAACGACCTCCTTCTTAGTTTGTTGACAAGTTGAACTTCCACCCAGCGCCACGGCTTTGCCGACGGTGCTCTACGCCGGCGGCGCAAGTCGAGGGTCCTGCAGGTACATGACAAGACGCCACACCCTTTCATCCGCCTAACCGACTCGATTCACCGACCCGCCCCATCCCAACTTCCGGCACAACACATCGCACGCATGATAACCGTGCAACTCGATCACTGGCACATGATGCGGGCTGCGCATGATTTCGACGCGGTCTCCGCACACCAGCGGTTCCTCATCGCGCCCGTCCGAACTGACAATCATCGGCACGTCACAGGCGACCGCCCGCAAGGCGATGCGGGTCGTATCACGCACCACCAGCGGCCTCGACGTGAGCGTGTGCGGGCAGATCAGGCTGATCACCAGCGCCGCCGTATCCGGCAACAGGATCGGGCCGCCCGCCGAGAGTGAGTAGGCCGTGCTGCCGGTTGGCGAAGCCACAATGATGCCGTCGCACAGAAAACTCGCCACCGGATTCTCATCCAGCAACAGCTCAATCTCCACCGCATGTGCAGATGCGCCGTGATTCGCCACCACATCATTGAGCGCGTCGGGCAACGGGACACGCGGCCCGCCCTTGTGCTGAACCGTCACGGCCAGGGAC
This sequence comes from uncultured Lentisphaeraceae bacterium, assembly GCA_964643945.1. Lineage (GTDB taxonomy): Bacteria > Verrucomicrobiota > Kiritimatiellia > RFP12 > UBA1067 > JAHFSX01. The sequence goes on from CAZXVN010000160.1 coordinate 7,514, forward strand.
GACCGCAGACTCACCCCGTAGCGATCCTCGCGCAACTGTTGAAGGGCGTCGCCGAACTGGTGCTCCTCCACGCTTGTGAGGTATCCCAGCGAACCAATGTTCAAGCCCATCATGGGCAGGTGCTGCCCAACCAACTGATGCGATGCGTCAAGCATCGTGCCGTCCCCGCCCAACACCACCACCGCCTGCACGCCCCGCTCCACAAATGTCTTCACCGGACACTCTTTGATCGCTGGGCACAGTGCCGCCGCGGGCGCTTCAGCCAACACGGTGAACCCCATGCCTGCCGCCAGCGACGCCACATGCTTGACCGACTCCGCCGCCCGCTCTTTATTGAAATTCGCAATCAGCCCGATGGTTTTCATTGTGCCTTCTTTCGCAATGGTCGCGCCCATGCATGTGGATCCCGATCCCGAAGAATCGGCTGATAACCGGCATGTCGACATCCTTTTCTGAAGTTAGACATCAAGCACACTGTGAGCAGTATAGTTCCCAGTTTGGAACGTGTCAATCTGTCCGATGAACGCTTACGCTTGGTGATAAAATCTGGCAAGTGGGATTTTCCCACCTGGTTTAACGAAAACGCATCATGTCTAACCCGGCGTGACCGATTCGTTCGCTTCAGAGCCAGACTTCGGCGGAGGCGTCGCTGGGCATGCGCCAGTCGCCGCGCGGAGAGAGGTTGATCGAGCCGACTTTCGGACCGTCCGGCAGACAGGAGCGCTTGAACTGCTGGCTGAAGAAGCGCGTGTAGAAGAGCTTGAGCCAGCGGTCGATCTCGCTTTGCGTGTAGCTGCCTTTGAAGGCCATCTCAGCCAAAAACCGGAGCTTCGCATGCGAGGCCCCGCAGCGGACAAAGTGATAAAGGAAGAAATCGTGCAGCTCGTAGGGGCCGATCACCTCTTCGGTCTTCTGCGTGATCTGCCCCTCCTGATCCGCGGGCAACAGTTCAGGCGAAACCGGCGTCGCTAAAATGTCGGTCAGCGCGGCAGAGGTCAGCGCATTCGCACGATGTTCGGCGACCCATTGCACCAGATAGCGCACCAGCGTTTTCGGCACGCCGCTGTTGACGCCATACATGCTCATGTGGTCACCGTTGTAGGTACACCAGCCCAACGCTAATTCGGAGAGGTCAGCCGTGCCGACCACCAGCGCACCGAGCATGTTCGCCTTGTTCATCAGGATCTGCGTGCGCTCACGCGCCTGGGTGTTTTCATAGGCGACATCGTGCTTCTCGCCAGAATGGCCAAGGTCCGCCAGATGTTGCTGACATGCGGCCGTGATGTCAATCCGCTCCAGCGACACGCCCAGCCCTTCGCACAGGCGGACCGTGTTGCCCAGCGTCCGCGCGGTCGTGCCGAACCCTGGCAGGGTGATGGCACAAATCCCGGAGCGGTCAAGACCGGCGCGTCCAAACGCCTCGCAGACGACCAGCAGTGCCAACGCGGAATCGAGTCCGCCGGAAAGTCCCACAACCGCCTTGCGGCACCCCGTGTGCAACAGCCGTGTGGCGAGCCCGGCACTCTGGATCGCGAAGACCTCGTCGCAGCGACCGTTGCGGGCCGACTCATCCGCAGGCACAAAAGGGTGCCGCGCGATCATACGTAACAATCCGCTGCCGGTCGGCAACTCGCCGGCCGCATCGTAAACAATCTTCCGCGCCGGCTCCGCCTGCGACGCACAATCGGCAAAAGAGGCGTTCTGCCGCCGTTCAAATTGAAGAAACGCCAGATCGACATCTGTCAGCACCAGATTGGGCTCGTACTCGAACCGCCTGCTTTCCGCCAACACACGTCCGTTCTCGGCGATCAGCGCATGTCCCCCGAACACCAGATCCGTGCTGGACTCGCCCGGCCCGGCACCCGCATAGACGTACGCGGCCAGGCAGCGTGCCGACTGCTGCGAAACCAGCTCACGGCGGTACTCATGCTTGCCAACCCACTCATTGCTCGCTGAAAGATTGCACAGCACCGTCGCGCCGTTCAACGCTTGCCGCGTACAAGGCGGGATCGGGCTCCAGAGGTCTTCGCAAATCTCGACACCCACACAGCAGTCTGAAACGCCGTCCGGCTGAAAGATCAGATCGGTGCCGAACGGCACCTCTTCCCCGCAGAGGCAAATGGTCTTGGCCTGTGTGGCAGCCGCCGAAGAGAACCAACGCTTCTCGTAAAATTCACGGGTGTTAGGCAGGTGTGTCTTGGGAACCACACCGAGTATATTCCCCTGACGGCAGACCACCGCACAGTTAAACAGAAGCCCGTTTAGGCGCACGGGCAAGCCCAAAATGAAAACCGTCTCGAACTGCCCGATCTTCTTGAGGAAACCAGCCAGGCCTTCTTCCGCAGCATCCAGCAGTGCGGGCTGAAAAAAAAGATCGGCGCACGTATAGCCCGTCACACACAGCTCGGGAAAAACCAGCACCTCCGCGCCCGCCTCAGCCGCCCTCTTGGCCAGAGCCGCCATCGAGGCGACGTTCGCGTTCACCGCGCCCGGACGGACAACGGGAACCGCAGCACCCACCCTGCAATAACCGAAAGGCTTGTGCATGCGCGGCTCCCTTGTTCATTCCTAGCGGATGAAGAGCATCTCTTGATACGTCGGCAGCGGCCAGAGGTCGTCCGCGCAGACGTGCTCTAACGTGTCAGCCACCTTGCGGACATCGTTCATCACCGGGATAACGGTTCCGATCAGGTAGCGACACTGCTGGGTGTGGGAAAGCCCATCGGGAATCTTCACAACATCCTCCAGCATCAGCATCACTTTCTGCAGGTCACTGAGAAGCTGGTTCACTTCGTCGAGCATCGCCGTGCAGCCGGATTTGCCCATCGTCACCAGTGACGCGGCGGTCTGAGCCAGCAACTGCTGATACTTCACGCCGGCCGGGAAGATCATCGTGCGGGCCATGGTCAGGCACAACCGGGCCTCGATCAACACATCCTTGACGTATTTCTCCTGATAAATCTCGAACCGGCTCTCGACCTCACGGCGGCTCAGGACGCCGTACTTCGCGAAGACCGCATAGGTCTCCTGACAGTTCATGGCGTCGTTCGCCTCGGGCGTGCTCGTGGCGTTGGGCAGGCCGCGGCGGCCCGCCTCCGCGCGCCACTCGGCGGTGTAATTGTCACCGTTAAAGATCACGCGGTCATTCTCGCGGATGATCTTCTGGAGCAGCTTCTGCACGGCGGCGTTGAACTTTTTCGGATCTTTCGGCGCTTTCTCGAGTTCGGACGCGACATGATCCAGCGACTCGGCCATGATCGTATTCAGCACCACCAACGGGCCCGCGATCGACTGGCTGGAGCCGACAGCGCGGAACTCGAACCGGTTGCCGGTAAAGGCGAACGGGCTCGTGCGGTTACGGTCGGTCGCGTCTTTCGGCAACGGGGGCAAGGTGTCGACACCCACCGTCAGCACGTCTATTTTCTTGGAATGCTTGGCGCCGCCAGCAGCGATCTGCTCGAACACATCCGTGAGTTGCTCCCCCAGAAAAACCGACATGATGGCGGGCGGCGCTTCGTTTGCTCCCAAACGGTGATCGTTACCTGCATGGGCCACCGTACCGCGCAACATCACCGCGTGTTGGTTCACCGCGCGAATCGCGGCAGCGCAAAAAACCAAGAACTGCATGTTGTCGTGAGGCGTAGCACCCGGGTTGAGCAGGTTGCCGACCTTCGAGTTGCCCAGAGACCAGTTCACATGTTTACCCGAACCATTAATGCCGGCGAACGGCTTCTCATGCAAGAGGCAGGCCAAACCGTACTTCGGCGCGACGCGCTGCAGGGTCTGCATGACGAGATACTGATGATCGGTCGCGAGATTGGCACTCTCGAAAACCGGCGCGATCTCGTACTGAGCCGGCGCCACTTCGTTATGACGGGTCTTGACCGGAACGCCTAACTTGTACAGTTCGGAGTCGACTTCCATCATAAAGGCCAACACGCGCTCGGGGATCGTGCCGAAATACTGGTCTTCCAACTCCTGGCCTTTCGGCGGACGGGCGCCAAACAAGGTGCGGCCCGCGCTCAACAGATCCGGGCGCGCATAGTAGAAACTGCGGTCGATCAGGAAGTACTCCTGCTCAGGCCCCCCGTTCGCAATGATCATTCCCGGGGCGTCATGACCGAAGAGCTTCAGCACGCGCTGGGCCTGCTGGTTCAACGCCTGCATGGAACGCAACAGCGGCACCTTCTTGTCCAACGCCTCGCCCGTCCACGAACAAAAAGCCGTCGGGATACACAGCGTCGTCCCGTTGCGACTCTCCATCAGGAAGGCCGGACTCGTCACGTCCCACGCCGTGTAGCCGCGAGCCTCAAACGTCGCACGGATGCCGCCGCTCGGGAAGCTGGAGGCGTCGGGCTCGCCCTGAATCAACTGCTTGCCGGAGAAGTCTAAGATCACGCCGCCCTTGCCGTCCGGGCTAAAGAAGCTGTCGTGCTTCTCAGCGGTCAGGCCGGTCAACGGATAGAAGACATGCGCGTAATGGGTGGCGCCGCGCTTGATCGCCCAGCTGCTCATGGCTGCGGCGACCACATCCGCCACACTGTAATCCATCGGGACGCCTTCCTCAATGGTCGTGCGCAACGCTTTATAAATCGCCTTCGGCAGACGCTCTTTCATCTGCTCATCACTAAAAACGTTCATGCCGAAATACTCTTGAATGCGGCCCCCATTCAAGACCGGCACTTCATTGGTGCGGTGCTCAATCGCCGATTCGATCGCCTTCTGTCGCGTGATGCTCATCTGCTTTCTCCGGTTATGACGTTTGTGCTGTTACAAAAACCAACGAACCTCTAACCGCACAATACATGCCAGTTTTACAAACCCACCTTAACCACAGGCTGATAAACAGGTTCAGACAAAAACAAAATTGCTTCTCTCCGCTCCCAGAGAACCAAAACGTTTGAGCCCTTCCTATTCAGAGACATTTTTGTCACATTCCTGCCGATCTGTCCACACGATGGACTGTCTCGTAGGGCACCCTTCATCGATCGGGGCCAGGGGATTGCTGATACCTGCCACACCCGCACATGCATATGCCCTATTGGGTAGACTGTAGAGCCTTCGGTTCTTGCATGCAAGCCGATTCTGTCAATCATGGCGCCCGTTCCCGAGCGTACGCCCTGCAGAAGGCTGGCTGCCGCGAACGACCGCGTCAATTCCCAGTTTTTCGCGCAGGGCGTCCACCGTGCGGCAGAGCCGCTCGCGCTTCTCGCGCGTCTCAGGTGCGGTATCGAAGAGTAACCGTTGCTCGCTACGTCCCGTGCAGAACCCGCTCACTCCGAAACCGATCAAACGCACCGGCTGTACCAGTTTCTCGGCGTCGAACAGGCGTAAAGCCAGCGCCCGCAGCGAAAAGTCGTCGCACACCGCCGTCTCGAACGCCGCCTGCCGCGTGATCGTCCGGAAGTCCGCCCAGCGCAGTTTTAATCGCCCCAGTGTCGCAAAGTGTCCGTGTGCCCGCACACGCCGCCCCACCTCGTCCGCCAAGCCTTTGAGCCTCTCGCGGGTCGTCTCACGATCCTTACAGTCCTCCAGAAACGTGTATTCGCGCGACAGGCTCTTCTCCTCGAACACCGCTTCCACATCGCGGGCGTCCTCGCCGAAAGACAACGCCCGCAAATGAGCCGACAAACTCTCGCCCACCACACGCGTCAGAGAGGCGGGGTCGGCCTGCTGGATATCGGACACGGTCCGGAACCCCGCACGCGCCAACGTTGCGCCGGTCACCTTGCCCACACCCCACAACGCACCCGCCGGATACGCCGCGAGCATCTGGATCATCGCGGCTCGCCCTTCCGGCACCACGAATAACCCGTCCGGCTTGGCCTTCTCGCTGGCTAGTTTCGCCAGGAACTTGTTGTGCGCCACCCCGACCGAAGCGGTGAGCCGCACCTCGTCGCGGATGGCGGCGCGGATCTTTTCAGCAATCGATCGGCCATCACCGAACAACAGGCGTACGCCGGTCACGTCGATGAACGCCTCATCGATGGAGATCGGCTCGATCAGTGGCGAGAAGCGTTCGAAGATCGCAAACACCTGACTCGACGCTTCGTCGTAGCGTGCCATGTCCGGCGGCACGAAGATCCCCTGCGGGCAACGCCGGCACGCTTCGCGCGACGGCATGGCGGAATGGACGCCGAACACGCGCGCCTCATACGAACAGGTGGAGACCACCCCGCGCTGATCTGGCGGCGTGCCGACAATCACCGGCTTGCCGCGCCACGCGGGATGATCCCGCTGCTCGACCGCCGCGAAAAAGGCGTCCATGTCGACATGTAAAATACAGCGCTGCATCAGGGTCGTGGAAGGAGGGTCGCTCATAAAAAACACCGCCCTGCATTGGGACGGTGTTTGTGCAAAAACCGCAACGTGCTTGGATCACTCCGCAGCCGGAGCCACAGGTATAGCCGGTTCAGGTGCCGGTTCCTGTGCCGGTGCCGGTGTAGGTGCCTGTTTAGGTTCAGGTGCCGGTGCCGGTGCCGGTTCAGGTGTCGGTTCAGGTGTCGGTGTCGGAGGCCGGCGCGCTTGCGCTGCCGGAGGCCGGGGGGCTTGCGATGCCGACGGTTGTCCCGAACCTGGCTTCGCGGGTTTGGCCGCCAACATACACCCCAGTGTACGGCCGATCAATCGCGGCGTCTGCTCGACAATCGCGCAAGACGCGCACTCTTCGATCACCTTTTTTACAACTTCCATGCCCAGTTCCTTATGCGCATTCTCGCGCCCGCGGTACTGGAGTGTCACCTTGACCTTATGTCCTTCGGAAAGGAACTCTTTGATCTGACGCACCTTGTGGGCCAAGTCATTCGTGTCCACGCTGGCATGGAATTTGACCTCCTTGATCAGTGTCGTCTTCTGGTTCTTGCGCGCCACTTTGCGTTTGATACTCTCCTCATAGCGGAACTTGCCGAAGTCCATGATTTTGCAAACCGGCGGTTCGGCGTTGGGGGAAACCTCCACGAGGTCGAGTCCCTGATTGTCCGCGAGACGTTGCGCCTCGCGCGTCGTCATGACGCCGAGCATTTGTCCGGCGGCGTCGATCACACGGACGTTCGGGACACGGATCTTGAAGTTCACTCGGATAAACGAAGCGATAGCTCACCTCCACTGTTAGGCCGACGGGGCGGTCCATTTCCTGTTTCTGACTCAATCCGGCAAAGCCGGAACCAAACATCGAACTCGGCCGGAAACAAACGGTCATTCTCTCCCGAGCTTCAAGTTTCCGGTTTCCGATCTCTCCTCACACCTTCAGAGCAACCTGAAGCAATTCCATGAAGGCGTCAAGCGTCATGGCGCCCTGATCGCCGGCCTCGCGGCTGCGCACCGAAACCACGCCGGCCTCGACATCGCGTCCGCCGACAACCAACATATAAGGCACCTTGTCGAGCTGCGCCTTGCGGATTTTCGCGCCGAGCTTTTCGTTGTCAGCATCGACGGCCACGCGGATATCCGCCTCGCGCAACTTCGCCTCTATGCCCTTCACGTAATCAACCTGACCCGCCGTGATCGGCAACAAGCGGACCTGTTCCGGCGCCAGCCACACGGGAAAAGCTCCGGCGTAGTGCTCGATGAGAATGCCAAAGAAACGCTCCAAGCTGCCTAACAGCGCACGGTGCACCATATAGGGCTGATGCGCCTTGCCGTCCTCACCGATGTAGGAC
>CAZXVN010000161.1:0-4742 GCA_964643945.1 uncultured Lentisphaeraceae bacterium
TCGAACTGGCTAAACGCGCCATATTCCCGTTATCGGTTCTTTATCCCGATCTGGACGGTTCAGTCATCGAAACGCCGTTAAGCAAATACGCACCGCTAGAGGAAGACGAGGGCTACAAACAACTTTATCTATTAGAAAAACCAGAAGGCTATATGGACAACATAAAAGCGGGGAAGCGTAGCAGGAAGGTTAAATAGGCGGCGAACAGCAGAACTGAGACCGCCAAGCTTGCGAGCCTTGGGGTGTAAGACGTGTTCATATACGTTCCTTTGTTTAGTCACGAGCATCCCATAGGCCTGGCCGGCAACATACCGGTTCCCATGATTGGCATTGATTATGCCGGGGGGGGGGGTAAAAACAAGTCAATCCTGTTTTTGAGAAATCGTCACGACGATGAATTGCTGGATTAAACGCGGCGGTTGCGGACGGAGGGGCCTTGCGCTATACTGATACCGTTTTTTGAAAGGCGGTGCGTCATGGTTACAGCGGACAAAAGAAAAACGTACCCGAAACGCTCGAAAAAGGTGTCCGGAAGCAAAGTTGGCGAACCGGCTGCGGTCTATTCTGCGGAGCCGCTATCGTTCGAGTCGGTCTGGAAAATGTTTCAGGAGACCGACAAAAAATTCCAAGAGGTTGCCCAGCAGTCCAAGGAAACGGATCGGCAGTTCAAGGAACACGACAAGAAAATGTCCAAGCTGGAGTCCCTGTTCGTTACGCAGTGGGGCAAGCTGGTCGAATCGCTCGTGGAAGGCGACCTTGTGCCTCTGCTCAGAAGCAGGGGCATTGACGTCCAGCAAACCAACCGCCGCCACGAGGGCTGCCACAACGGGCGGAACTACGAGTTCGACATCATTGCGCTGAACGGCGAGACCATCGTCATCGTTGAGGTCAAGACCACGCTCACCCCACACGACGTTAAGGAGTTTATTGACGAACTCTCGCACGTTCGCGAATGGATACCGCTTTATGCGGACAAGCGCATCTGCGGCGCGGTGGCCTACCTGCAGCAGTCAGGCGAGGCGGCCGCCATGGCCGCCAAGCGCGGCCTTTTCACGATCCGCGCCACGGGTTCCAGCGCCTCCATCACCAACAGCCCGTCTTTCCAGCCCAAGACGTTCTGAGGCTAGGACAAAACGTTCAGCCGCTAAGCCACACGAAAGAACCCGCCCCATGCGCATTATCCGCTTCCTCTCTGACTCCACCTCCGCACCCCTCACCGGCATCCTGCACGCCGACGGCAGCGCCGAACCCATCGAGGGCGAGCTTTTCGGCGCGTGGCAACCCTCTGGGCGCCGAGTCCGCGTGACCAAGCTGCTCGCGCCGCTGCAGCCCTCCGTGATCCTCGCCATCGGCCTCAACTTCCGCGAGCATGCGATTGAAACCAAACAGCCCATTCCCGAGTTTCCCGTCCTCTTCATGAAGAGCCCGTGGGTGACACAGAACCCGGGTGACCCGATTTTGATCCCCACCCACCTCGCCAGCACCAAAGTCGACTACGAGGCCGAACTGGTGGTGATCCTCGGCAAGGCCTGCAAAAACGCGACACGCGAAAACGCGCTCGACCCTGTGTTCGGGTATACCTGCGGCAATGACGTCACCGCGCGCGACTGGCAGAAGAGCTTCGGCGGCAACCAGTGGTGCCGCGGAAAATCGTTCGACACCTTCGCGCCGCTCGGCCCCTGCATCGTCACGAAAGACGAGATTCCCGACCCGCAGAATCTCACGCTCCGCGCGATCGTGAACGGCGAACTGCGTCAGTGCTCCAACACCTCGGACCACCTCTTCAGCGTGGCCGACCTGATCGTCTTCCTGAGCGGCAGCACGACGCTGCCGGCCGGCACCGCGATCTTCACAGGAACCCCCTCAGGCGCGGGCTTCGCCCGCACGCCACCCGTCTACCTCGCGCCCGGCGACACCGTCACCATCGCCATCGACGGCATCGGCGAACTCACCAATCCCGTAGCCCTCGAACGGCAGGGCTGATGGTTCAGCCGCCTGAACGCTCACTCACTTTCTGGATGCGATGTTGTGAATGAGCCTGTCAAAAAGATACCCGTGAAACGGGAAGAACAGATACCAGTAAAGCCTTCCGAAACAGGTCGTGGTGTCGTAATAGGCCGTCACCGACAGGCGGTTCTGGCCATTTTCCGGATCGATGCTGAACTTCAGCCAGGCCAGGCCGGGAAGCTTCATTTCCGCCCGAAGCAGAAGCATCCTGTTCTGAATGAGCGACTCCACCCGCCAGAAATCAATCACGTCGTTCACGCGCAACGTGGACAAGCTTCTGCGCCCGCGGGTGATGCCGACACCCATAAGCAGTTTGTCCAGCATCCCCCGCAGCCGCCACATCCAATTCTCATGGAACCAGCCTTCCTTGCCCCCGATGCGGCAGATCGAATGAAACAGCTCGCCCTCTTTCCTGGGGGTAAGCAGAGCCGCATGGGCTGTATACCGCGGAGCGTGCGAAAGCTCATGCAACTTGATGCTGCATTCGTGAGCGCGCGGATAAGCGTCAGACCAGCGCGTATCTACGGCATCCTGTTCTTCGCGCAATAACGCCCGGATAACCGATTCCCTGTAGGTGAGCGTGCGAAACGGCAGCAGCTCGGCGATGCGTCGGTCCAGACACACCACGTCGTTCTGCAAACCTTCCATCAGACTGCGCGTAATAAGCGCGGGCACCGGCGTCAGCAAACCCGTGAGATAGGCATACATCTTGATGTTCGACAAAAAAAATGGAACAAACAGCCTTTTTTTACCGAGGACTTCAGCAATCACCCGCATCATTTCTTCATAGGTCAGGATGTCGTTGCCGCCGATATCAAAAGAGTCTCCGGCCGTCTCAGGTTTTTCCAAGACGCCCACCAGATACTTTATGACATCCCGAATGCCGATCGGTTGACACTGCGTGCGTCCCCAACAGGGAATGGGCAGAACGGCCAGCTTTCGCACCAGATGTTGGAGTATTTCATAAGAGGCGCTTCCAGACCCGATGATGACAGCGGCACGCAGCACGGTTGTTGGCACACGGCCGCTTCCAAGTTCATCGGCAACACGCATTCGGCTCCGCAGATGAGGTGACAGCAACGTGCGCACGTCGCCCAGCCCGCCCAGGTAGATAATGCGGGCGACGCCATTCGCTTCCGCCGCAAGCCTGAAGTTTCTTGCATTAGCCAGATCTGAAGCCTCAAACTCTTTGGGGCCCAGCAACAATGAATGAATCAGGTAGTAGGCCGTGTGAATGCCGTTGAGCGCCGCTGTCAGCGATGCCACATCCGAGGCGTCAGCAACGACGATCTCCGCGTTCGGCCAGCGCTCTGCATGTTCGGGCGAATGGCTTCTGACCATGACCCTGACCCGGTACCCTCGGGTCAGCAATTCGAGAACTAACCTTCCGCCTATATAACCGGTTCCCCCGGTTACCAGAACGGGGCCTATCCACGGCATTGGAGTTGTCGGAAGGTCCCAACAGTAGACCTGATCTGTGGCCATCCGGCTCCTGAGTTCCTTGATTTCTTGTTCGCGCGTCATAGTCACCCAGCGGCCCCTGGGCATCCTTATGCTTTTTTGCTCTTGGGCGGCGCTGACTTCCGCGAGTCAGGATGATGCGCCTGCGTGGCTACTCCCTTCAGAACTTTCTTCACCTCATCCAGCAATCGTTCGGCGGAAATCGGTTTTTCGAGAAAGGCCGCGGGGGCCTTACCCAAGTAATGTTTCATTGTTTCCACACCAAAGTGCAAGCCGGTTTTCCGATTGACTTCCGAGAGCATGAGCACGGGGATGTTCTGGGTCTGGGGAGCACGCTGCAGCTCAGCGTAGGTGCTGAACCCGTCCCGGCCGCCGGGCATCATCACGTCGAGAATAATGGCGGCCGGCCGGGTGTGCTGTGCGCGGCTAACAGCATCTTCGCCATTGGAGGCAGACAGCACCGTATACTCCGCGCTCAGCACCTGGGACAGGAAGTTCATCCACTCAAGATCGTCATCCACCACGAGAATGGTTTGAACCGGCCGGTTCTTGGCTCCGCCCTTTTCTTTTTCCATCTGCAGCTCCTGATCGCTAGTATTGCACGACCGCGAGCGGCTGGCCCTTGACCACGACCGCACCGTGCTCAACAAGGAACTTGACAACCTTCAAGGGCTTGCCGGCTTTGATCTGATTAAACAGTTTCATCGCCTCGATGATGCAGACCGGATCGCCCTCCTTGAGGCAGTCGCCTTCCTTTGCCAATGCCGGTTTGTCTGGCCCGGGCGAACGGTAGAAGGTGCCGTTCAGCGGCGTGCAGATCGTCGGGCCCGCCACAGGCGCGTCGACCTTCTTCACAGGTGCGGGCGCCTCCACAGGCGTTGCAGGAGCCCCCGCAGGCAGCTCCGGCGGCGTGACCGGCACCGGCGCAGACGCAAAGCCCAGACGGCTCGAAAGTTCGGCCACCAGCTTGCCGATCTCCGCGTACTTCAACGTCTCGCCGGTATTCGCCGCAGCCGCCGCGCCTGCGCTTTCCGCCTTCTGCTCTCCCTTTTCAGCTTTCTTCTGCGTGCCCGCGCCTTCGAGATCAGCCGGAATCGGATCGCGCTGATCCGCCGGCTTGGCACGCCACTTGAAGTATCCCAGCGCCACCTCGGGGAAGAGACAGTACGACAGAATATCCTCTTCCTTTTCGATCAGCTTGGCCTCTATCTGCGCAGCCGCATCGGCCAGGCCGGGCTTAAGCAGATCCGCCGGACGGCAGGTCACCGGCTTCT
>CAZXVN010000162.1:0-10421 GCA_964643945.1 uncultured Lentisphaeraceae bacterium
ACAATCCTTGCCGACGGTCAACTGCCGAGCCGCCCCCCGATTGCTCAGGCGCGTGCGTCTGCCCATGCCCTGTCTTTATTTCTGCAGGACAAACTGGAAAGTGTGCCGGCCTGCGTGCCGGTTGTCTGTTTTGCGAGCAACACCTTTAAGGCGGAGTTGTTGACGTGCGGCGACACCTTGATTTGCAATGCAACGGCCTTGCAGACGTTGATTGTGACCTGTGCGTGCCACCTCTCTCAGGACGAGATTGAGCGGATCGTAAAAGTGATGGAGCCAAAAGAGTCATGATGAACTTTCGTTGGTTAACCGGGTTCGGTGTTCTGACAGCGGGGCTGACCCTGCAGGCGGCGCAAGGGGAGAAGGTGTACCCTGTGCCTTTGCCGTATTACGGCGAGGTCGCCCAAAAGGTGGCGCGGGTGTTGCCGTCCACCCACCTGTTGCAGCACCCGCTGAATGACGACATTTCACAGAAGGCGTGGACCAACCTGCTGACCTCGCTTGACTTTGATCACAGTTATTTTCTTCAGAGCGACATCGATGGCTTTACCAACCGGCTGTTTGAGATTGACGATGCGGTCAAGTCCGGCGATGTCTCTTTCCCGTACGAGGTCTTCCGTGTGTTTTGCGAGCGTGTCGAAGAGCGTTACGGTTTTGTGACCAACCAGCTCGCGCAAGCGTACGCCTTCACGGAGGACGAGACCTATACGTGGAAGCGTAAGGACCGGCCGTGGCCCGGCACGCAGCAGGAGCGGGACGATCTGTGGCGTAAGCGCATCAAGAACGAGTGTTTGACACAGGTCATCAGCCGCGAACTCGAACGGGCGGCTGCCACCAACAAACCCGCGGGCGCTGCCGTGCCCCTCACCAATGCCGTGGCTGCCGTCACGAACGCGCCGGTGGACTCTCCGCAAGAGAACATCGTTAAACGCTACAAGCAGTTTTTGATCGCGGTCCAAGACATGGATGAGGATGCGATTCTGCAGCGCTACCTCAGCTCCATCGCCATGGCGTATGATCCGCACTCGGATTACATGTCGCCGATGCGCAAAGAGGATTTCGATATCGACATGAATCTCTCGCTGTGCGGCATCGGCGCGCTGTTGCGTTCCGAAGACGGGATGGCCCGCATCGTCGAAGTTCTCCCCGGCGGCCCGGCGGCCCGCGACAAACGCGACATCCGCCTGATCTTGGGCGACAAGATCATCGGCGTGGGCCAAGGGGACGGACAGATCGAGGATATCGTGCACCTGCCGCTGAACAAGGCCGTCCGCAAGATTCGTGGCGAGAAGGGCACCAAGGTGGTTCTGAACGTGATCCCGGCGGCAGCCGCTAGCGGCACCATCACCAAGAAGATTGATCTCATCCGCGACGAAGTGAAGCTGGAAGATCAGGCGGCCACCGGCCGGGTTGCGCACGTCACCCTGAAAAACGGCGAAACACGCAAATTGGGTGTGGTTCGTTTGCCTACGTTCTACGGCACGATGGAGAAACGTCCCAATCAAGAGGGGTTCCGCAGCGCGACGGTCGATGTGGCCAAGCAGATCGCGGCCTTTAACAGCGAGAACGTCTCGGGGATGATTCTGGATCTCCGGAACAACGGTGGCGGCTCGTTGCGCGAGGCGGTGAGCCTGGTCGGGTTGTTTGTCCGCAGCGGGCCTGTGGTGCAGGTGCGCGAGCCCCGTCAGATCGTGGTGCTGCCGGTCCCCAATATGGATCCCGCCATGGCGTTCCGAAAGCCGATGGTGGTGCTGGTCAACCGTGCGTCTGCCTCTGCTTCCGAGATCGTCGCGGGTGCGTTGCAGGACTATGGCCGAGCGGTGTTGGTGGGCGATACGCAATCGCACGGCAAAGGTACGGTGCAGACGGTGCTGCCGTTGGGTTCCGACACATTCGGCTCCATGAAGGTGACGACCGCCAGTTTCTACCGCATCAACGGCGCCTCCACTCAGCGCAAGGGCGTGGCTGCGGATATTGTGATCCCGTCCATTTTGGACGGCATGGACATCGGCGAAGACAAGCTGCCCGGCGCATTGCCTTGGACGCAAGTGGAGGCCGCGCTCTACATTTCGGTCTCGGACGTGGTCAAGTTCGTGCCGCAGTTGAAGGAGACGTCGGCTAAACGTCTGTCGGCCAACCCCCGGTATTTGCGCTACTGCACGCTGGTGCGCCATGTGCAGGAGGTGAACGAGAAGATGGAGGTGCCACTGGAAATAAACGAGCGCCGCAAGATCATGAAGGCGGAGAGCGAGATGCGCAAGCTGGAGGAAGAAGAAATGAGCTCCGTGCGCAAGAACGGCGAGGAGGAGGATGTGGTTCTCGATGAGTCGCTCAATATTTTATCTGACCTGATTGATCTTGCGGGCGGAGCGGACATTCCGATGGAGACGGAGGGCGATTTGCGGACGCGCATGATGCGGATCTTCGGGCGGGACATGCCGTAAAGGGTCGAGCAGAAGGGGGGGCGGAACCGATGAAAATCAAATTCACGAAAATGCACGGCGCGGGCAACGACTTTGTCTTGATCGATGACCGCGCGGGGACGGTTCCGTGGGAAGACCACTTCCTGATGGCCGCACTGGCGAGCCGCCGCACCGGCATCGGGTGCGAAGGGGTGATCCTGGTGCAGCACTCCGACAAGGCCGATTTCCGCATGCGCTTCCTGAATCCTGACGGCACGGAAGTGGAGCTGTGTGGCAACGGGGCGCGTTGCGCCGCGGCTTTCGCCCATGCCATCGGCGCGAGCGGCACGGCGCTCACGATGGAGACCCTGTGCGGGCTCATCGACGCGCAGCTCTCCGCTACCGATGTCTGTGTCTGGATGCCGGAGCCTGACAAAAAAAACTACGGGATCGAGCTCAAAGTCGGCAAGGAGACCGTCCGCGGCGATTTCATCAACGTCGGCGTGCCGCATTTCGTGGTTCAGGTGCCCAACATCAGCACCGTCGATGTGCAGAGGCTGGGGCGTGCGTTGCGTTTGCACGCCGCGTTCGCACCCGACGGCACCAATGTCGACTTCGTCACCTTCCGCGCCCCCAACCGGATGTCCATGCGCACCTACGAACGCGGCGTCGAGGCCGAGTCCGGCGCGTGTGGCACCGGCGCAGTGGCCTGTGCCGTGGTGGCGGTTGAAACCCAGCAGTTCACCCTGCCCGCCAATGTCAAAACCCCCTCGGGCTTCGATCTCACCATCGACGGCGACTGGCGGCACCACAAGTGTACCGGCCTGACGCTGACAGGTCCCGTTAAGTTCGTGTTCTCCGGCGAGATCGACTCGGACAACATCGATCTGGGCGGCGAGATCGACTGAACGCATGAACCGGATTCTGCTTGAACCAGAAGAGCTTCAGACGGACGGCACGGTGACGCTGGACGACGACCGCGCCGCGCACATCCGGCAGGTCCTGCACGCCCAGGCAGGGCAGACGGTTCGCACCGGCTGGATCAACGGCCGCATGGGCACGTCGCGTCTGCTTGAAGTTTCCGAACACCACATGCGTCTGCTCCCCGACCACACGCAGGAGACACCTCTGCCGTGGTTCGACTTGCTGCTGGCCATGCCGCGCCCGAAAGTGCTGAAGCGCCTCTGGCCCCAACTGGCCGCGCTCGGCGTCGGACGCGTCGTGCTGCTGAACGCCAACAAGGTCGAAAAATTCTATTTTAGCAGCCAGTGGGTGGATCTCGCGTATTACCGCCCCCTGCTGGTCGAAGGGTTGACACAGGCGGGGCTGACCCGCTTGCCGGAGGTGCTGGTGCGTGCCCGATTCAAACCGTTCGTCGAGGATGAGCTGGACGCGCTTTTCCCGCAGACGCACCGGCTGCTGGCGCATCCGGGCCCCCGCGGCCTGCGGCCGCAGGCCGCCGGCGGCGAGGCGCGGCCGCTGCTGGCTGTGGGCCCCGAAGGCGGCTGGACCGACTACGAACTGAAGATGCTTGCGGCCCGCGGCTTCCAGCTCTTTTCGCTGGGCGAACGCACCTTGCGTACCGACACGGCCTGCATCGCGTTGATTTCCGTGCTGGAGTGGTGGAAGTCTGGCTGCGAGGCATCCCAACGCGTTCCCGAATGGTCTCCGGGCGGCGGCGTCAAAGCCCCAAAGGACTCATCTACGGTGCCCTGTTACCGGTGATGCTGGCAAAAACGGATAAAGGTTGTCCATAAAAATGCCTGTTGTGAAGCGCACGTCAAATGGTAAAATGATCACCATGAATGCGACAGTCGAACAGGTTGTGACGGACGCTCTGGGTTTTCCCCCTGTGTTACGCGCGTTTGTGATGGCACCGTAGAGCTTCGGGATGCCGACAAGGTTTTTGTCAATATTATCATAAACCCTGGCCTGTATGGTGCCGTCGAATGAGCCCAAGAAACAAACAGTTTAAAGATTTCCGCAACGACCGCGTTGAGCCGCGGCGCGATCCCTCCACCCGGGGCGACTGGATTTATGGCCGCCGTCCGGTGCTGGAGGTGGTCAAGTCCGGCAAGCGCCACCTCTACGAGGCGGTGCTGCCGCTGGAGGGCCGCGACGCGCCCGAGGTGGCTGAATTGCGCGGCTTGTTGCTCGGGCGCGGCGTGCCGTTCAACACGCTCGACCGCGACGCGCTCGACGCGCTGTGCGAAGGCGGCAACCATCAGGGCGTCGCGGTCCGCACCGGCGGGTTCCCGTACATTTCCATTGATCAGGTCATCCACGATGTTAAGGAAGACCCCCACGCGCTGGTGCTGATATTGGATCATATCGAAGACCCGCAAAATGTCGGCTCCCTCCTGCGCACCTCCGATGCGGCGGGCGTCACCGCCGTGATCCTGCCGGAGGATCGCGCGGCGGGCGTCACGCCTGCCGCCGTGCGCGCTTCGGCCGGTTCGGCTGAGCACATGCGCGTGGCCAAGGTCGTGAATCTGGTCCGCACCATGCAGGAGCTGAAAGAATGTGGCGTCTGGATCACGGGATTGGATTTAGGACCGGACGCCAAGAGCTACACGTCGCTTGATTTCAAGGGGCGGGTGGGGCTGGTGGTCGGCAGCGAAGGCAAAGGGTTGTCGCGTCTGGTCCGCGAGACCTGCGATTTTATCGCCAGCCTGCCGATGCAGGGGCGCGTCGAATCGCTCAACGCAGGCGTGGCCGGCGCGATTGCGCTCTACGAGATCGTCCGCCAGCGCGGACAGTGAACCGACAGGCGGCTCGACAGAGTAAGGCGGCTCGCGGGGACGCTCGCCCTCCAATAAGAAACGTTGGAGGGCGAGCGTCCCCGCGAGCCGCTAACCGAAAGGCCGTTGCATGCCGACGGAGTTGAAACGATTTTTTGACAGCCTGGTCCCGCAGCCGCGTTCGCTCACGCGCGGTGACGGCACCTGTGTGCTCGGGGACACAGGCATCGCCTGTGTCGAAGGCGCGCCCGAGGCCAGCCAGGCAACGCTCACGCGCCTCCAGGCAACGCTCGGGCCTGGCTGGCGTTTCTCCGGCGCTTCGCCCGAGCAGGCGCCTGTCCGCTTTCGGATCGTGCCGCAGGTCGCGGGCCCGCAGTCGTATCGCCTCGACGTCACCCCCGGGCGTGTTTATGCCGAGGCGCAAGACCGTGCGGGTCTTTTCTATGCGGCCACGACCTTTGCGCAACTGAGGCGCGCGTCTGCGGGGCGTTTGCCGGTGTGCTCAATCGAAGATGCCCCCGATTTTCCCGTGCGCGGCGTGATGCTCGACATCAGCCGCGACAAAGTGCCGACCCTCGCGACGCTCTTTCAGCTGGTGGACCTGTTGGCCGGGTTAAAGATCAACCAGTTCCAGCTCTACACCGAACACACCTTCGCCTACCGCGACCACGCCGAGGTGTGGCAGAACGCCAGCCCCATAACGGCGGAAGAGATCCGCGCCTTGGACGCCTATTGTCAGGCGCGCTGCGTGGATCTTGTTCCCAACCAGAACTCGTTCGGACACTTGGAGCGCTGGCTCATCCATCCACGGTATAACGTGCTTGCGGAGCTGCCACAAGGCGGCGCACCGCTGCCGTGGGGCGGCACGCACGAGAAGCCCACCGCGCTCTGCCCCACCGATCCTCGCAGCCTTGCGTTCCTGGCTGGCCTCTACGATGAGCTGTTGCCGAACTTCTCCTCGCGTCTCTTTCATGTCGGGTGCGACGAAACCTTTGACCTGCGCGGTCATGGCCGCTCATCCGAGCGTGTGCGGCAACTGGGCGAAGGCCGCGTCTATCTCGATTTCCTGAAGCAGATCCAGGCGCTGGTCACGGCGCGGGGAAGGATCTTGGCGTTTTGGGGCGACATCATCATCCGCCACCCCGAACTGGTTTCCGAACTGCCCGCCGGCATCGTGGCGCTCGAGTGGGGGTACGAGGCTGACCACCCCTTCGATGCGCACGGCGCGCGGTTCGCGGCGGCAGGCGTGCCGTTCTACGTCTGCCCCGGCACCTCGTCATGGAACAGCCTGGCGGGCCGCACGCACAACATGCGGGAGAACCTGAGGTCGGCGGCCGTGAACGGGCTCAGGCATGGCGCGTGCGGGTACCTGATCACCGATTGGGGCGACGGGGGCCACTGGCAGCCGTTGGCGGTGAGCTATGCGGGCTTTATCTACGGCGCCGGCGTTGCCTGGGGGCTGCTCCGTAACGGCGAGATGGACGTGGGCGCGGCACTGGACGCACAGGTGACCGAAGGGCTGGGACACACGTTGCTGGAACTCGGCGACAGCTACCGGGAGTGCGGCGCGCTGAGGGGCAACGGCACGGAACTGTTCCAGATCCTCTCCAAAACGCGCGCCCGGCCTTTTCTGCCCGGCGTGACCTGCGCGACGCTGTATGAGGTGCTGGCGCATGTCGACCGCCTAACTGCGGCGCTTCCTGCGGCGCAGTCGGTCATCACGCAAGAGACCGCGCAAGTGATCCGGCTGTTGCGTGCGGCCTGTCATCGCGGCTTGGCGTTGTTGGACGGCGGAATCGACCGCCCCCTGACGCGGCAGGCGCTGGCACACGAAATGGATGAGGTGATGGTCTCGCACGCGCAGGTTTGGCGCTTGCGCAACCGCGACGGCGGTCTCGACGACAGCCTGGCACGCCTCGCGCACATCCGCGCCGAATATGGCTGCTAGGCAGACCTACTCCAGTTTGCCGGTCACATAGAAATCAGTCAAGGCGTTGAGTTTGGGCGACGCGGCGTTTGTGCCCGTGGCCACAACGGTGCAGGAGGCCGTTACGCAGGGCGAGTTGGAAGCGTCCGGCGTGCGGCTCGCCGCCAAGGCGGGGGCGGCATTGCTGAGGGCGAGGAGGGGTTGCGGGGCCGAAGGCTTGGACGCCTGTGCGATCAGGTGGAGCCGCCAGCGCTCGTTCGCCTCGGCATCGTGCTTACGTTTTTCAGCTACGGCCTTGTCGAGGGCGTCGACTTTCTTGGCGTAGGAGAGGATGCCGTCGGAGATCGCGGTGGCGCAGGTTTCCTGCCAGACGGGGTCCAGCAGCTTGCGGGCCTCGGTCGGGTTGGAGAGAAATCCGAACTCGAGCAGGACGGCAGGGCACGAGGTCTCGCGCAAGACAAAGAAGGACTGATGTTTGAGGCCGCGGTCGCCGGTCTGAGGGAGCGCGGAGAGTTTCCGGTGGATCGAGAAGCCCAGCAGCGTGTTATGAAAATCGTTGCGGTTGCCGATCTGCCAGCCGCGTGGGCGGCTGCCGTCGGCGGTTCCCGGATAGCCGTTGGGGGTCAGGACATAGGTTTCGACACCCGCGGCTTCGGCGTTAGCCGCATAGTTGGCGTGGACGCTGACGAAAAGGTCGGCAGACGCCTTACGTGCGAGACGCGACCGATCTTCGAGCGCGAGGGCCGTGTCATTCGTGCGCGTGTAGGCCACCTGTAGGCCCGCGTTGGTTAGGCCCGCGCCGATCTTAAGGGCCATCGCGAGGTTGAGGCCTTTCTCTTTCACGACCGGGTCTGTGCTGCGGGCGCCGTCGTCCTCGCCGCCGTGACCCGGGTCCAACATCACGAGAAGCGGTTTCAGAAGGCCCTCCTCTTTGGGCAGGACCGACAGCAGGAGCAGGTCGAGATCAGTCGATGCGATGCGCCAGTCCCCGCCCGTCACTGAGCCGTCGGGTGTGGCGTTGAGCCAGAGGGTTGTGCCGTTCACGTCGGACTTACGTCTTCCCTGATAGAAGCGGATGAGGTGTTGGTCATTCGAGAAACAGAGCGAGTCGCCATCCCAGACATAGTTGGTGATTCCGATGGCGTTCTGCACGTCCGGCAGGTTCTTCCACAGGAGAGGGCCGCTCACAGGGTCACTCTTGGCGGAGAAAGAAAACGCGAACGTCAACACGGGAAAAAGGGCCAAGTAACGTAAATGAAAAGGGGTCATAAGATTGATTTGATCCAGTATACCTGATGGGTACCGGCAGTTGAAGAAGGAACTTTCGAGAATCGCGCAAAGGTGTCTGGCGCTTCATTTTTTAAAATCGGGGTTGACGCAACTACCCGTCATCAAGTAGATTCAACCGTCTTAATTCACTTCGGATGTCCTGCTGTATTTGGATTTTTGCGCGTATCGGTAAGGCCAAGACATTACTGACACGTACGAACGGCTTCTGACCTCCGACAATGATCGTTTTGCAAGCAGATGCTCCGGGTTGGCATGGCTATGGGAAAACAGGAAGTCGTTCAAGAGTTCATCAACCATCACGTGATGCGTCACGCGGGGTCGGCGGATGTGTGGAACCTCCCTTTCGTACATGTCAACGCGCTTGAGTGGTTCCGGTACGACTCCGTGATGGTGTTTGTCGTGGGCGCGGTGCTGGTGGCCGTCTCCTTTGCCGTGCGCCGATCATATGGGACAATCCCAAAAGGGATCGCGGCGGTGGCCGAACTGTATGTGGTGTTCATCCGTGACCAGATCGTGTACGCCCAATTCGGGGCTAAGGAGGGGCGGCGTTTTGTTTCGTTTTTCTGCACCCTTTTTCTGTTTATCCTGACCGCGAATCTGCTCGGGTTGATTCCGCTCTTCAGTACGGCGACGGGGAACGTGAGCGTGACGGCCGGCTTGGCGACGATCTTCATGTTCACGACACTGGGCGCGATGCTCCGGCTGCGGGGCCTGCACGGTTTCAAGGCCGCGTTTGTGCCGCAGGGGCTGCCGGGCGCCCTTGTCCCGCTGATGGCGGGGATGGAGGTGATCGGTTTTGTCTCGCGCACCTTTGCGCTGACCATGCGTCTCTTTGCCAACATGCTGGCCGGGCACATCGTGATCTACTCCCTGTTGAGCCTGATTGTCGTCATCGGTTGGGCGGCCGTCCCGTCGATGCTGATTGTGGTGGCCATGTATTTCTTTGAGCTTTTTGTGGCAGTCATGCAGGCGTACGTCTTCAGCCTGCTGTCGGCGATTTTCATGAACATGATGGTAAACCCAGAACACTGAACGGAAAGAAACGAGGTACAAGATGATGGTTCCAATGGCGGAGGGAATGGCGGCAGTCGGCGCGAGCATCGTAATCATCGGTGCGGCGCTTGGAATTGGTGGCCTGTGCGCGGTGGGGTTGCAAAGCATGGCGCGCCAGCCCGAGTTGCAGTCCAAGCTACAGACCTCGATGATCATCGGCGCGGCCTTTATTGAAGGCGCGGCCCTGTTCGCGCTGGTGATCTGCTTGATGAAGGGCTAAGTGCCCGCGGACGCGTACCGTTGAAAGGAAGGCGTCATGCCTGAAGTTGAACATGTCGTGTCGGTCGAAAGCGTGCCGGGCATACCCGCGTCCATCCAGAAACTGCCGACCGATGTCATGCAGGTTTCTGAGCAGATGATTCTGTTGACGTGGCTTGCGTTCGGCATTGCGGCGTTCTGCCTGCACAAGCTGCTCTGGAAACCGATCCTGCGTGCGGTTGAGAGTCGCGAGAAGTCGATCGGCGACGCGTTGGACGGGGCGGCGCAGGCCCGCAAAGAGGTGGCGGAGTCCGAAGCCCGCGGCCGGCAGGTGGTCGAGCAGGCGTCGGAGGCGGCGCGTGCCCTGGCGGATCAGGCTGCACGGGAGGCGGCCGCTTCGGTGGCGAGGGCTGATCAGGAGGCCAAGGAGGTCACGCAGCGCCGGTTCGCGGACGCAGAGCGCGAGATCGAAGCGGCGCAGCGCCAGGCGTCGGAAGAGGTGCGCCGTGAGGCCGCTTCGTATCTGGGAGAGACCCTTGAGCGGCTGTTACGCGGCCATATGACCGACGAACAGAAACGCGCCTATCAGGCGGACATCCTGAACGAGGTGCGGCTATGATCGGCGAAGGCGTCTATGCCCGGGCCTATGCGCGCGCCTTGCTCGGTTCTGCTGAGGGGAGCCACGATGTGGAGGGCGTCACGCAGGACATGATCGCGCTGGAGCGGCAGTGGCACGGTTCTTCCGAGTTGCGCCGTTTCTGCATGAGTCATTTGCCGGGCAGTCCGCGTCAGCAGGCCAAACGGGTGGGTCAG
>CAZXVN010000163.1:0-4632 GCA_964643945.1 uncultured Lentisphaeraceae bacterium
CACTCACAAATGAAACCCTATCAGCACACCTTCAAACTGCCAACCAAGCCGGCTGCCGCCGCGGTGCTCTGCACAGGCCCGGAACCGGCCACAAACCGCGACGGGGACGAGATCCCCGTCTGGTTTGTCAGCCTGATCGACAAGGAACGCGAGCCGGTCTCCCGTGTGTACAAGGTCTACGCATACTGGCGAGCCCGCCTGCTCGCCGCACAAATGGCCGACGACCGCCGCCTCCCGCTCGAAGACGAGGCCGCCCGCGCCTGACGTACGGGCGAACCTCGTTTAGTCCGTTATGTCCATCAAAAAATTTAGAACTCTAGAACTCTCGAACTTTAGAACTTCTTCCCTCACCTCCGCGTCTCCGCGCCTCTGCGTTAAACTCTCAACCCGAAAGTTTCAACAATGACAACCACCACATTTCCCAACATCCTCATCCTGCTCGCCCACCTCACCGGCCGCGCCCAGCGCTCCGCCATCCACACTGCCATGCGCGGCGAGGAAGGTCAATTCTTCCGCGAGAAACTCGAAACCCTGCGCCAACTCTGGAATGCCATGCCCGCCACATACGAATCCGTAGCAAAAGGCCGCGCGGCCCTCGTACAATTCCACTTCTTCACCGCCAGCGCCGATTGGTGGATCGTGGAGAAAGACACCGACCCCGACGGTGCCGGCCAAATACAGGCCTTCGGCATCGCCGACCTCGGCTACGGCCCCGAACTCGGCTATATCAGCCTGCCCGAGATCCTCGCCGCCGGCGCTGAAATGGATTTGCACTGGACACCGAGAACACTTGCTGAGCTAACCGGCCGCTGCTTGGCGTGAAAGCAAAACAGGCGGGGGCTATCGCAGCTCGACGCCACCGCAGCAGCCGCCTACAACTGGCCCGCCGACCTCACCGACGACGCCATCCTCGAACGTCTGTTGGCATTGAACTTGGAACGGGCGAAAGCTTGATCTCCCCCGACTATTCCAAAAGCCACACTGTGGAGAAAACTACAACCAGATGTTGAGAGCCATCATGCGAATGGTTACATAACCTTGAATGATCATACATGTTGCAAGACTGAGCGCTCGACTCCGCCAGCCGACAAGTCCGATTGACATGAGTGCGGTGAACGCATACTCGATGACAAGCGCTGTCGTAAAATGATTAGCGTTTTGCTGTTGGTGTTAAAACCGCTCTTACATCCACAGCCAAAATGTCCCACCAGATAATCTTCATTGATTGTTACGTAAACGACCGCCGCAAGGATGGGAATGACAACAGGCAAATACATAGCCAATAACCGTTTCTATTTCAGCATCAATTCGGAAAGCGTTTGGCCTATAAAGACCGATGCCGTCCTTAAAAAATAACGTGGGTGGCTGATTGACTCAAGTGGCCACCACCTGTTGTGTTTTTGAGACATAAAGTGCCTTGATGGCGGCGGGGCGACCGGAAATCGACTGCTGCATCAGGCGGTAGAAGAGCTTGCCGCGATGGGTGGAAAGCCGACGGTTGAACCGGAAGGAGAATTCGTCGAGGTATGCCTGCAAATGCACTGGCGTAACGGCACCCTGGTGTGTTGCGCCAAGCCACCGTTTGAGCAAGGAAATGACGAGGTGAACATGATGAAGTTGCTGAAGCGCCGCGTCGGTGTTGTTTGTTACGACATGAGGCCGATGGTCGAAGCCTGCCGCGCTCAGACCATTGTAGATCGGCAGCCCGTCGGTCACAACTTGGGTTCCG
This sequence comes from uncultured Lentisphaeraceae bacterium, assembly GCA_964643945.1. GTDB lineage: Bacteria > Verrucomicrobiota > Kiritimatiellia > RFP12 > UBA1067 > JAHFSX01. The sequence goes on from CAZXVN010000163.1 coordinate 1,730, forward strand.
GGTTCGACACAGTCGCGAACGAAGGCCACGGCGGATTTGGCGTTGGCCGACTCCACGCATCGGAAACGGACGCGCCCCAGTTTGGCCGCATTCCCCTCCACCGCAACCATCACCAGCGTCTTGCCCTCCGCGCCTCTGCCCCTCGTTCCCTCCTTCTGTCCTCCGACATAGGTCTCGTCCACTTCGACGCGCCCGGACAACCGGTCGCGCCCACTGCGGACCATGACACTCCTCAGTTTCTGCAGCCAGCCCCATGCCGTCTGGTAACTCCCAAAACCGTACGTGTCGCAAAGGTTGCGGGCGCTCAACCCGGTCTTCTGTGCCATCATCAGCCACATGACGTGGAACCACAGACGCAGCGGCTTGCGGCTGTCCTCGAAAACCGTTCCGACAGTCACAGACGTCTGCCTTCCGCACTTCCTGCAATGCCACAGCCCACGATCCGTCCGCCACGTTTCTGTTCCGCCGCATTCCGGGCAAACGAATCCAGTCGGCCACCGGATCCATGCCAAATACTCGGCACAGTCTTGTTCGCTCGCAAACCATTCAAGAAACTCCTCGAATGTCCGGGGATACGGGGCTTCTGCGGTCGCTTTCATGATGCCCATACTACCCGTTGTGGTCACTTGAGTCAATCAGCCACCCACGAAAAATAATGCAACAATGACGCCAAAGACAAGACCCGTGAAAAGCCAAGCAGGCTGGTTGTTAACAACCATTTGCGAATGGGAATTGAAAATTCATATAGAGATGAGATAAGGTCAATGCCCGTCACCGGAAAGAGCCAAGCGGACACCCCCCCCAATAATCCATCCTTGCCTCCACCTTAACGCAAAGATCATTGGGCAAAGAATTGTTGCCGTCAACAATGCCGCCCATCATGGCGGCAAACACCCCATGAGCAATGCCACCTGTGATCATTTTCTTTTCCGTTTATATAACCGACGGTTTCGTTTCCGGCTCAATTGCGTCATGTGAAGTTCGCGCCCACGATCTCGCCCGTGGCGGCATCAACATAAACAATGAACATCGGCGGAACAAGGAGTACGCCGTCTTCACGTTTTTTCGTGTCCACACTCGTGAACGTGACAACCCAACACAACCGTGTCTCATCCGGAGGCTTATCTCGCAACCAGATTGCACGTTTCGGGTCGAGTAGCCAGTTCGGCGCGGCAATAAGCAGTTCTGCTTTGTTAAGGCCAGACACCTTGTACCCAGGCAAACGGCATTGTAAATAATACGGCGATCTCTGGATGAGCGGAACAACCTTTTCGGCTTTGGTGATAGCAAAATCGCGACCAACTTTCACTTCTGTCATTTTTGGGAGTGGAAAATTAAGATCGCAACTGTAGCCCACAAAACCATAGGTTTCATGAAACCAGATCCTTATCACCTCTTCGTAAGGTTGTTCTTGAACGTAAGGATATCCATTGAATGTTGGAGACCATTCGAGTTGCCAACACGATGCACATGCGCCATTGAAATTGATGTCACAGAGTTGGTTGTCTTTGCCAACATCATCAGCTAACAGGTCTAAATAATACCTGCCTCGTCTCAACGCCTCTTCAACTGAAAGAGTTGGTATCTTCTGAACCCCATTCGTTCTGACATATTCCTCGAGTTCCCAATTTCTAAGAAAAATAACTCTGTTTGTATTCGGATGGAGATGAATTACGAGTTGAGCGCTAACCGATAATACTTGGTTGAGGCATCCTTGCTTTATGGTCTGTACATGTTTAACATCCAAACGGGAAATTTTTTCGCCGACATAGGGGGCATTGGTCGGCAACAAATAACGTGAAACTCTGTCGAACAGATGATCTAACACCTGCCTTTTTTCTGCTGGTATGGGCTCTGCCCGACAGGATAAACAAATTAAAATAACCAAACAAATGCTGCTCAGTGGCGAGATGGGTATCATTGGGTTGCCCCTTTTCTCAATTCAATGACATGATCGACAGTTCCATAGGTCTTCAGCAACCGTGCATCTTGCGGCCTATCGGCAACAAACAGCTGTCGAGCTTCGGCAACGGTCTTGCCACCTTTCAGGCATTTGATAAACTCAGACATCCAGTCCTGAGCAGTCTTAGGGTTCATGACCCATGCCCATCCGACGAAGGCGGAGTTCTCACCGAATGCGTCGGCGAAGTCCATGCACTCGTCGACGAGATTGTCGTTGTTCCGGGCCGCGAGCTTTTCCGGGCCATTGTACACCTGTCCGAGTAACACGCAGAATCCGTCCAACCGCTCTGTCATCGCCGAACAGCAACCGTCAATCATCACCAGTTTGTACCCCAAGTTCAGCCCCGTGAGATCGGAGGCCCTGACCATCTCCTCGTTGAGGAATTTCAATCCGTCAAAAGTGACCTTGTTGTTGGGCAGGTTGGTCACCAGATGGCTGTGCGATAGAGAATACCATATCTGTTTGCCTTTGACCTCTTGCAGTGCCACGGCTTTTGACGCCTTGTAATGGGGCACAGCCGAATAGCCCATGTCTTGGATGGGGGCGCGGATCTTCGCTTCGGGGTCAAGCCCCGTGGCCAGACTTTCAATGAGCCCCATCTTGATTGACTGCAGCACGACGGCATCCTCAACCCTTTTTCCGGAGTTTCCAATAGGTTTTTCTGCCATCGCCAGAAGAACACTGGAACCCACCCTCCGGGCGGTGTCGGTCTTCCAGTCCTCTGACTGGGTATCCGTCACCAGCGGCGTATATCCCTGCGGCACAGGCGCGTCGTAATCACGGTTCGGAACCAGAAGGTATTTCTGCTCCGACACCAGCGAGCCGCCCACCGTGGTGAACATGAGCTGGCTCACGCTATCAACCGAGGTCGTGACGGAAACTTGAGAGATCACGGAAGGATCGGATATCCCTTTGATCTTCAGCCGCCACGGCGCGAAGT
>CAZXVN010000164.1:0-5383 GCA_964643945.1 uncultured Lentisphaeraceae bacterium
TGTGCTCTTCCGATCTCCGGACGCCCTGGGTCCGCATCCCTTACCGCGAGTCGATGCTCAAATACGGCTGTGACAAGCCCGACCTGCGTATCCCGATCGTAATGTTCGACTGCTCGGAGGTTTTTAAGAACTCCGGCTTCAACGCCTTCGCCGCCGCCGTCAAGGCCGGTTCGGTGGTGCGCGCGATTCCGGTCAAGGGCATCAAGGACAAGCCGCGCAGCTTTTTCGACAAGCTGGTGGAGCATGCCAAGTCGCTCGGCTCAAAGGGCCTCGCCTACCTGGTGTGGGACGGCAACACGATTAAGGGGCCCATCCAGAAATTCCTCACGCCCGCCGAGCTGGCCATGCTCGCGACGATGGGGAACGCGACGGACGGCGACGTGCTCTTCTTCGTCTGCGACGAGGCCGCGAAAGCCGCCAAGATGGGCGGCGATCTCCGTGTCAAGCTCGGCCGCGACCTCGACCTGATCGACAAGAATGTCTTCAGGTTCTGCTGGATCGTGGACTTCCCGATGTTCGAGAAAGACCCCGAGACCGACGCGATCACCTTCTCGCACAACCCCTTCTCCATGCCGCAGGGCGGCATGGACGCGCTGCTCAACAAACACCCGCTCGACATCCTGGCCTTCCAGTATGACGTGGTCTGCAACGGCATCGAGCTCTCCAGCGGCGCGATCCGCAACCACCTCCCGGAAATCATGTACAAGGCGTTCGAAGTCGCGGGGTACGGGCCCGAGGTGGTGGAGGAGAAGTTCTCCTGCCTGCTGAACGCCTTCAAGTACGGCGCGCCTCCTCACGGCGGGATCGCCCCCGGCGTGGACCGCATGGTCATGCTGCTCGCGGGCGAGGACAACATCCGCGAGGTGATCGCCTTCCCGATGAACCAGAAAGCGCAAGACCTGATGATGAACGCGCCTTCAGACGTCACCGAAAAACAGTTGCGCGAACTGCACATCAAGATCCGCGGCAAGGACCTTCACGTCCCCGCCACGCCGTAACCCCGTCGGGGCTGATTCGGAGACTCATCACCATGAATGCTCCGGCTAAAGCACCTGCACGTTTCTGTCTCGAAGTCGCACCGGCACCCTGCGTGCTGGTCTTCTTCGGAGCCACGGGCGACCTCGCCCGCCGCAAGCTTGTGCCTTCGCTCTGCCAGCTTGAGGCACGCGGGCTGCTGCATGCCTGTTCGCGCATTGTGGGGTGCGGACGGACGCCGCATGATGACGCCTCGTTCCGCGCCCTGATCGCAGAAGCCTTGCCCGACGGCACCTCCGCCGCTCACGACGCGTTCCTCAGCCGGCTCTCGTATGTGCGCACCGATGACCAGGACCCCGCCTCTTTCACGCGCCTCGCCGCTCATCTCGACACCTTCGACACGCTCGACACGCCCGTCCCTTTCAACCGCATGTACTATCTCGCCACGCCTCCCGGGTCATGCCAGCCGCTCGTCACCCGGCTCGCCGATGCGGGTCTGTTCGCCGAAGCTCCCGGCAACGGCGCATGGCGCCATCTCGCGCTGGAGAAACCGTTCGGCACGGACACCGCGTCGGCGGCCGCGCTTGACGCCTTCCTTCACGGCAAGCTCCGCGAGGAGCAGGTTTTCCGAGTTGACCACTATCTCGCCAAGGACACCGTCCAGAACATCCTGATGTTGCGCTTCGCCAACATTCTTTTCGAACCGGTCTGGAACGCACACCACATCGATCACGTGCAGATCACGGTGGCGGAAATCGTCGGCATCGAGAACCGCGCAGGATATTTTGAACAGACAGGGCTCCTGCGCGACATGTTCCAGAATCACCTGCTCGAAATGCTCGCGCTGGTCGCTATGGAGCCCCCTGCCACCTTCTCCGCCGACGCCATCCACGCCGAAAAGAAAAAGCTCATCCAGGCGATCCGCCCCTTCTCCGCTGATGCGTGCGACCTGTGCGTGGTGCGCGGCCAGTACGCCGCAGGCAACGGCCTGCCGGGATATCTGGATGAGCCTGGCGTACGACCGGGCTCGTCAACCGAGACCTTCGTGGCCGCCAGGCTTTTCATCGACAACTGGCGCTGGCGCGGCGTGCCGTTCTACCTGCGCGCGGGAAAACGGCTAGCCGTGCGGGAAAGCGAAATCGTCCTCGCCTTCAAACCCGTGCCTCACTCCATGTTCAGCCCCGCTTCGCCGAACGCGCTCACGCCCAACACGCTCGCTCTGCGCGTCCAGCCTCAGGAGAACGTCAACCTGCTGCTCCAAGCCAAACTGCCCGGTCCGAAACTGTGCATCGGCGACCTGCCGCTGCACTTCGCCTATGCGGACCTCGGCGCATGGGACGCCCCCGACGCTTACGCGCGGCTGCTGCTCGATGTGATGCTCGACGACCACACGCTCTTCGTCCGCAGCGACACCATTGCCGCCTCCTGGCAGCTCTTCACGCCGGTGCTCGATGCGTGGCGGGACGCGCCTGCGGCCTGCCCCGTGCATGCCTATCCCGCAGGCTCGGAAGGCCCCGCCGCCGCCGCAGACCTCATCGTCCGCGACGGCCGCGCCTGGCGCACACTGGCCTAAGCTCACTACAGAATAAGAAACCAATCGCAATGCCCCGTGATTTTTTTTGAGGCTGGCTGTTTGGCATAGTTTTCGCTATCCTTTTTTTCATTCATGTTCTATTCGATCATACAAGAAAAAACCCATAGTTGGGTCAGTTCGCCAGCCTGTCCGGTTGCGCCGCTTCTGGCCTACATCCGTCAGCGGGCAGCGCTTCGCGAAACGCAGATCGCCGCCATCGAAACCTACCTTTTTCTTAAAATCGAAGGCCGGGGCCGCTCCTTGGCGACGCTCTTTTCCGAAGGGTTCTTCAACCGCGATGAAGACCTCGGACGACTCCATATCAGCCAGATCGCCCGAGACCGTTTCACCGCCGACCCCGCCGCGCTCGCCCTTTTCCAGCTCTGCTCCACGCTCGAACAGGCGAAGGGCGGCAAGAACCGCGGCCTTGCGGACGCTTTCGAACGCCATCTCACCGCGCACCCCGACGCAGACGGATTCTCCGACGCGATTCACGACATCTTTTACAAAGCCGATTACGCCGACTACCTTTTCTCGCTCCCCATGGGCGCGGGCAAAACGTTCCTCATGGCGGCGTTCATCTACCTCGACCTCTATTTCGCGATCAATGAGCCCGAAAACCCGGCCTTCGCCCGCAACTTCATTGTGCTCGCCCCGTCAGGCCTGAAAAGCTCCATCATCCCCAGCCTGCGCACCATCGAGCATTTCGACCCTTCGTGGGTGCTTCCCGAGCCAGCCGCATCCAACATCCGCAAGCAGATCAAGTTCGAGGTTCTCGACCAGCCCAAGTCCGCCAAGAAGAGCAACCGCGCCCGCAACCCCAACGCTCAAAAGGTCGCGGCGCACATGCCTTTCGAAGACCTCACCGGCCTCGTGCTTGTCGTGAATGCCGAGAAGGTCATCCTTGACCGAGTGGAGGTTGACTCCAACATGCAGTTGGTCGAACGTAACGATGAGGAAAAAGAACGGCTCGCCAACGAGCTGCGCCACCTCATCGGCAAGATCCCCCGCCTCCAGGTCTTCATCGATGAAGTCCAGCGGGCCGCGAGCGGCGACATCAAACCCCGTGCCGTGGTCAACGGCTGGTGCCACACCGGACAGATCAGCGCCGTTCTCGGCTTCTCCGGAACGCCTTACCACGACACGCCCCGCACGGTCAAGGCCAACCCCGTCGCGCTCCAGTCCGCCACCATCGCCAACACGGTCTATTACTACCCGCTGGCCACCGCCATCGCGGAGTTCCTCAAAAAGCCGAAACTGGAAGTCGCCACCGGGCTTGAATCCATCGAGATCGTGCGCACCGGCGTGGAGCGCTTCATGCGCGAGTACGGCACCAAGGCCTACGCCAACGGCGCCTGCGCCAAACTCGCCGTCTACTGCGGCACCATCGCCCGCCTGGAGGAGGAGGTTTACCCGCTTCTGGTCGGCGACCTGGGCATTCCGGCTGACCGCATCCTCAAATTCCATCAGGGAAACAAGACCCATCACATCGCGAAGACCGCCGCCGCCGAATTCTCCCTGCTCGATGAGCCCGCCTCGCGCAAGCAGATTGTCCTTCTCGTGCAGATCGGCAAGGAAGGCTGGGACTGCCGCAGCCTCACCGGCGTGATCCTCTCGCAGGAGGGCGACTGCCCCAAGAACATGGTGCTTCAGACCTCCTGCCGCTGCCTGCGTCAGGTCGACGGCAAACCGGACGAAACCGCGCTGATTCTCCTGAACGAAGCCAACGCCAAGGTGCTCGACAAGCAGCTCGCCGAAGAGCAGAACACCAGCATCAAGGAACTCAACGAAATTCATGCCGTGTCGCCCGCGCCGTCTGTGCCCCGCTTCTCGCGCATGGAGCATCTCAAACTCCCGAAGGTAGCCTTTTACCAGCTCAGAATCGAATATCTGACGACGCTAACGGGCGATAAGCCTGATACCCCAAAGACCTTGGCCGCTCTTGATCCCGGTGATGCCGCGTTCAAGACCGAGGCCACCGTCTCAACGCGCTACCTGAACGCACGCCACGCCGCCGACAATCAGGCGTTCGGTCTCGTCCGCGACACCGATACCGTCACCGAGCAGTTCGGTGGACTCGCATCCTTCTCGTCATGGCTGAACGATATCGTCCGCGAAAGCATCGGCGATCTCACAGCCGCCACTTTGATCCCTTACCGTCCCCAACTTCAAGCCCTCTTTTTGCGCATCACCTACACCGAGCGCGGCCAGCGCCGTTACAACACCCTTTTCGACCAATCGGCGGTTCGCTCCGCCATCCGCATGGCTTTCCGTGTCCACCGCGAACTGCATTGCCGCGAAGAGGTCATCGAAAAATCCGCATCCTTGCTTATCGTCAACAAACTCAAGGACATCCCGTTCCATCCCTTGCTCTGGCCGGATCAGGAGAAATGCGGTGCCATCCTGCTGGCCGACTCCCGTCCCGCTGCGCAACCCAGCGATCCTGCCGCGTTGGAACAGAAGAAAGAGAAACTTCGCGAAACCGCCGCCGATCTTGGCAACCCCGAACTCGCCGACGTCTGGATCAGGCAGTTGCTCGCCGCCGAAGCCCTCCGCGCCGGTAGCCTCGAAACCAAAGACCGTACGCTCCATTATCTGCCCTACGATTTCAGACAAAGCGGTTTCGAGCGCGGCTTTATCGAGAGCGTCCTGCCGCTCCCCGGCTTCAAAAGCGCCGGACTCGAAATCTACTACAACGCCGAGCGCAACCTCACAGAGTTCAAGATCGACTGCTACGCCAAGCGCGGCCGCTGCTGGCGCAGGGGCACACTCTAAACCCCGGACATTCTCCTCATGCACCGCGCTGCTGGCCGCTAAATCCCGACGGTGCTAACC
>CAZXVN010000165.1:0-3582 GCA_964643945.1 uncultured Lentisphaeraceae bacterium
CCGCCGTCGCACCCGCAATCATAAACTCGATCGCCTGTTCCGGCCCCATGATGCCGCCCATCGCCAGAAGCGGCACCTGAGCCACCTGCGCCGCCTCCCACACGAGTTTCACTGCGACCGGATGAATGGCCGGCCCGGAAAGCCCGCCCACCTTGTTCGCCAACACGGGCCGCCGCTTCTCAATATCGATCACCATCGCAGGCAGGGTGTTGATGAGCGAGATCGCATCCGCGCCCGCGTCCTGCGCCGCACGCACGAACACCTTGATGTCCGGCACATTCGGCGCCAACTTCGGCATGATCGGCAGCCGCGTCACACGCCGCACCGCCGCCACCAGCGAGGCCGCCGTGCGCGGGTCCGTGCCAAACGCGTGGCCGCCCTCCTTCACGTTCGGGCAGGAGATGTTCAACTCCAGGCCCGCGACGCCCTCGACATCGCTGAGCCGCCGCGCGACCTCCGCATACTCCTCTTCGCTGGCACCCCAGACGTTGACGATCACCGGCACGCCCGTCGTACGCAAGAAAGGCATGTATTCACGCACAAAACCGTCCACGCCCGGCCCTTGCAGCCCGATGGCGTTGACCATGCCGCCAGGCACCTCCACATGCCGCGGCAACGCATTGCCCGGCCACGCCTGCAGCCGGATGCCTTTGACCGTAATCGCGCCCAGCCTCGTCACGTCGACCAGCTCGGCATACTCGTTGCCATATCCGAACGTGCCCGACGCCACGGCCACCGGATTCTGCATCCGGATGCCCCCCACATTCACGCTCAACTCCACGTCTTGCATAGGTCGCCCGGTTCTGCACATCGGGCACGTTCGGGTACGGCAAAGAATATGCCACCCGAGCCACTTCGCCACCCGGCGAACGCCCTTTGTTTTATTGGGTTTCTGTACAATTCAACCGTCGGAATGATAACCGGATTCCCTGACACGAGCAAGGTCTAACCGAGTGTTGAAGGCGCCCCAACGTGATGGCATACTCGCGCCTGATGCGGCTCCCCTCGACCACGCCCCAGCCAGCCGCCTTCAGTGCGGGGTCGATATGCTCGGCGCTGGTCTCGGCTTCGTTCATGGATGTCCTTGTGTGACTGTGTTGACCTTATTGACCGTATTGTCAACAAGGTCAAGCTGGTCAACCCGGTCCTGCCGGACTCGTTCCCTTGCACTCCGGAAATGCGGAGCAACCCCAGAAATCGCCTTTTGCCGATGTGCGCCGGCGCATGGGCTTGCCGCACTGCGGACACTCGGGCGAAGGTTCCCGGTTCAGCTCCCGCGCCTCGATGCGCTTGGCGGTGAGCCGCTCGCTGAAACCGCCGGTCTCTTCAAAGGCGGCGCCTTGGGCTTCGATCTGGCGGTTGAGCATGTTCAGGGCGCGCCCGATGATGATCAGCATGGCGTTGGCCACGGTCGCGTCGTCGCTGGAATCGAGCCAGCGGGCGTATTTCTTGCGCTGCTCCAGCGCGTGCTTGGCGGACTCGTGCACCATGTCGTCCGTGAAGGGCGCCGGATCGAGCGAGACGGCGTTCACCGCTTTCGCGTCCGGCGAATGCACCGACCAAGGGATTTGGCCTTTGTCGAGGATCCAGATCTCGTAATCGCCGCGCAGTTCGCTGAGGCTCGCCCGAGCCACGTCCGTGAGCTTCATCTCGGTGTCCTTGGAAGTCGCGGAACGCTCCGAGCCCTCGATGATGTTCTGCCGCCCGCTGCGTGCTGCCTGCGTCATCTGGTCGTACTGCCGGCCTTTGGGGTCGTAGAACTCCGGACCCGCCTCGCGGATATCGTGCGTGATGAAGCGGCGGCAGAAGCGCAGCGTGTCGAGCTGGATGATTGTGGCCAGCGTGAAGGAATGGAGCTTCCTGAACCCGCCGCTCTTGTCGAACAGTTCACCCATTCCGCACCTCCCGCGTCAATGCCGTCAACCGTGTCAATCCTGTCCTCTCACAACTCCCCCTTGAACGCCTGATCCAGGAGCATACAATCACCAAACAATCTCACGCGCCTCGAAAATCGGCCCGTCATGGCAGACCCGTCCGATCCACGCGCTCCCGTCCGGCCGCCGCAGATTCTGCACACACGCCAAACACGCGCCCACCCCGCACGCCATGTGCTTGTCCAGCGACAGCCACCCGCGGCAGCCCGCCGCCAGCGCCCGCTCGCACACGGCCCGCAACAGTCCGTCCGGCCCGCAGGCGTACAGCTCAGGCGTTTGGCCTTCAGCCTTCAACTCCGCCAGCACCCGGTCCAGCGGCACCGTCACAAGGCCGGTCTCGCCCCGCGAGCCGTCCTGCGTCGCCACATCAACCTGCCAGCCCATTTGCTCAAACGCCTCAAGCGCCAACACGTCGTCTGCAGTCCTGCCGCCGACCACCAGCACGCCGTTCTGCTTCAGGCGGCTAGCCAGAAAACAAAGCGGTGCCACGCCGTAGCCGCCTGCAACGAGCACCGGCACGCCTTGCGGCTCAAGCGGAAACCCGTTGCCCAGGGGTCCGATCATCTGCACCTCATGGCCCGCACGCAAACGGTTCATCTCTTCGGTGCCGCGTCCGACCGTCTTGTACAAAATCTTCAACACGCCGTTCTGCGCGCCAAAAATGCTGAACGGCCGCCGCAAGGATACTGGCTCCAAACTGGGCACGCGCACATGCACGAACTGTCCCGGACGCGCCGTGTCGGCAATCTTTCCGGCCGCTAACTCGAGCAGCCAATACCCCGCTGTCAGCGCAGTCTGCTGTAATACGCCGCACCGTAAATCCATCATACGGAAAGACCTTCCTCGTTGCCTGTTACGGCGGTGTCGCGGCATCCGTCGGCGGTGCAAGGACGTGTTGCAGCGTCGGCGGCACCGGCGGACCTTGCGGTGAAATCTCGTTCTGCGCCTCAATGAAATCCACGCGTGACCGCACGCGCTTGATCTCGTCATTCACCATCGCGGCCACATCCATCTGGCCCTCGACGGTCAGCTTCTTCTGCAGCTCTTGCAGCTCCTTAACGTACTTTTCGGTCGTGTTCACCACGCTTTCCGCACGGTTGCGCCGGTTCTCTTCGCGTAACACGAGAAACTTCTTCTGCAACACCGCAAGCTCGGCGGGCTGTAGCGCGATGTTCCGCTGCAGGATCGTACGGTCGGCCTCGAACCGCCCCAGCTCGTCTCGCACGCTCTCCCAGCCGCCGTAATCGCCCGCATGCTGAAACGTGTCCATCAGTTCCGTCAAGACAAGCAGGAACTTCTCGGGCCACTCCTTCTCCTTCTGCGTGGCGATCCGCTCGACCTCCGCCAGTTCGCCTTCGAAAACGCCACGCAGCTGGGCGACCTCCTGCACATGGCTCTCGCCCGTCCCGGGCAACAGCATCGGCGCGGGCGCCTCGGACTTCACCGAACCGGCGGTCGTCGCTGCGGCCAAGATCTCCTCCGCCTCACTCTGTTCCGGCGTGCCGCGCACAGAGCGGATCTCGTCATTCACCGCTGTCGCCAAATCCATCTTGCCGTCGCGCATATAGGCCTTCTGCATGTCGGTCAGGTCGTTCACGTATTTCTTGCACAGCGTCACCAGCTTGCGGCTGCTCAGCCACTTCTGGTC
>CAZXVN010000166.1:0-5481 GCA_964643945.1 uncultured Lentisphaeraceae bacterium
CGGAATAAAAAAGCGCGCCTGCCTGTCTGGCCCTCATAGCGAAGTCCCCCGACCCGCATGCCCCCTCACACACGAAGAGGTCGCTGCATACGGGGCACTCCCCTGCACACTTACAGCGCAGCGGCCACGAGATCGCCGACCTGCGTGGTCGTAAAGCCCATCTTGCCCGCCGCCTGACTCTTCATCTTGGGCGTCGTTGTGTAGATGGCCTTTTCAACGGCCGCTGCGGCCGCGTGCTCGCCGAGCGTGTCAAGCATCATGCCCGCCGCGCCGATCGCGGCGATCGGGTTGATGACATTCAGCCCGGTGTACTTGGGCGCGGAGCCGCCCATCGGCTCGAACATCGAGATCCCGGTGGGATTGATGTTGCCGCCGGCGGCAACCCCGAGGCCACCCTGGATCATGGCGCCAAGATCCGTGATGATGTCGCCGAACAGATTCTCGGTGACGACCACATCGAACCATTCGGGGTTCTTCACAAACCACATGTTGGCGGCGTCCACATGGTTGTAGTCGCGCTTCAGCTCCGGGAACTCGGCCGCGCCCATCTCCTCGAAGGCGCGGAACCAGAGGTCGCCGCAGTGGGTCAGCACGTTGCGCTTGTGGACCAGCGTGATGGGCTTGGCCGCATACTTCGGGCTGGCGGCGTTGCGGCGGCGCTTCAGCTCGAAGGCGTACCGCAGGCAGCGGTCAACCGTGCGGCGGTCGTAGACCATCAGCTGGGTGGCGATCTCCTCGGACGTTCCCACGCGCGTGGCGCCGCCCAGGCCGGTGTAGATGCCGCCGCTGTTCTCGCGGACGACAACGAAATCGATGTCCTCGGGCCCCTTGCCTTTGAGCGGCGTCTCCACGCCGGGGAAGAGGCGCACGGGCCGGTGGTTGATGTACTGGTCCAAAGCAAAACGCATCTTCAGCAGGATGCCGAGTTCGAGGATGCCGGGCTTGACGTCCGGATGGCCGATCGCACCCAGGAAAATGGCCTGGTACTTCTTCATCTCCTCGATCGCCGAATCCGGCAGGGTTTCGCCGGTCCTCAAATAGCGCTCCGCGCCGAAATCGTACGGCGTGAACTCCAGCTGGAAACCGAACTTGGCCGCAGCCGCCTGCGCGACCTTGACGCCCTCGGCCGCGACTTCGGGTCCCGTGCCGTCTCCGCCAATCAGTGCAATCTTGTAAGTTTTCTTAGACATGGTGTTGTTCTCGCCTCGGGGTCAATGAGAATCGTTAATGACACATTGCTTTCCGGGCGGCACAGACGTGCATCCGCGCAGACCGGCCCGGAAAAGCGCTTTCACGGGCCAAAAAGATGCCAGAACAGCGGCGGGGAGTCAAGAGCGAAGGCACGAGATAGTAGGTCCCCGATATCGCCGCAACAGGTGCCGAAACAGGTGGCACAGGTCCGCAATGGCCTCGGGAGCACCCTTGGCCGCGATGACCCGTTCATTGCCGTCGCTGGAAGTCCACACGCGCGACATCGCAAGCGACAGCCCGACAAGGAAGCCTTCGAACAGGCTGCCGCGCGTCAGCCAATACGCGACGACGACAAGGATACAGAGAAAACCGCCCGCGATCAGGAGCAGGAACATCGGTTCCCTGAGAACGCCGAGAAGAATATCCAGATCCCTTCGTCTCCCCTGGGAGGGAAGCTCGTTAATACCGATGATCGTTCCAGAGCCCGTATCCCGCCTTAACGCCTTTCATGACGCTTTCCAGCCGGTGTGGAACAACACCTCGTCGAAGGCCGTGTGACCGCCAAAAACAATGGCCGTGAAGTAAACAACTGTCGCTAAATTGAAAAAATGCCCGTAGAGAATGCAGAGCCCGTCCCGCTGCAACAGCCCGATACACAGAAACAAGACCCCGAGAGCGGGCAACGTGTTGCTGAAGGGAATCAGCACAATGGGGGCCATGAGTAGAAATGCTCCGATAATCAGAGCACTGTTGTTCACGATGTCCGCAAGCCCGGTGGAAACCAACCTTTGCATGCGGTGTGGCCGGCTCACATATTCCAGCCGACGCAGCCAGACGCGACTTTTTGTCAGCGCTACACGAACTTTTTCGGACGGCATTGCTCGGCGGGCAATGCGCCTGGGCAGCCAAAGGACGCGACCGCGCAAACGGCTGAGGCCGATCATCGCGATGGCACCGCCGAACACGACACTAAGACCCGGAATCTGAACAGGAACCATGAAGACAAGAGTTAGAAACAGGGTCAATAGTAAAAGCCCGTCCTGCCCGACAAGGTCCCGCATCTCAAGCAAGGAGACCTCGCCGGGCGGCAAGTTCGCGATCACAACCCGGAGTTTCTCTCCGAGGGAATCCGTCCGCAACTCCTCCAACTCTGCCTGACTCAAGCGGATGTGGCGTGTTTCGTCCGTCCCGTTTGCAGGCCCATTCATGTTTTCACTTCTCTTCTGTCCAACACCTCTCCTTGAGTTACAGCCCCCACAATGCCGGCGACCTGTTCCAGCCGAACCGCCGCGTCCTCGAGCGGCTTGAGCGAAACGTCCTCGCCGGAATAGCGCTCGTAATATCCGAACGGATTGTCGAGGTCCCTGATGAGCAGCAGCAGATAAATCATGAGGCACGAAATCACGCCCACGTAAAACAGCGACTCGTAGAACGGCTCAATCTTCGAGAAGACAAGCCCGAGGCAGAGAAGAACGGTGATGAGGTCGGCCAGCATGTAACCCGAGGAAACGAAGGAGGTCTCGCGAAGAGTGTGGATACGTATGAGCGTGCGCCGGAGATTGCCCTGCTCCTGCTTCAGCCGGGCCACCAGCGTCGCCTGGGTCCACTGCTCCAACACCGCGAACTGCGGCGTCAGCTCGTTCACATGCTCCAAAAGTTCCGCTGTACGGTGTTTCTTGTGGAACCAGCTCAGGATGTCCCGGCCCAATTGCGCCAGAAGAACCAGACAGGGTGCCACCTCGGCCTCAGGCCTCGCCAGCTTGATGCCGCGCACCTCCTGCGCCAGATTCTCAAGGCAGGCACCCAATTCGCCCGGGTAACGTTCACTCTCTTTGAAATCCGACAAGACCCCGCTGAGAAGAAAGCCCATCAGAAAAACGTTCGCGGCCACAATCCCTGAGAACAGCGGATTGATGGAGATGATCTCCCACCCGAGAAAGTGCACGAGGAGCTTGGCGCCCACGACCCCAGCGACGATCGCGCTTACCTGAATAAGAAGACGGTAACGGTTCTTGATGGCCATTTTCTGCCTTTCATGAATCTGACACGTCAAATATGAAACCTGCGACCCGGTTCAGCGTTGACATGCGATCGTCCGTGCAACCGGACGGTCTTTATCTCGCAAGCAAGGCCCCCCAGTAATAACGCAGCCCCGCTCGAGTGAGTGAATGCGTAATGTAGACGCAAAAACCTGTCGTTTCAAGTCCAATAGGAGGTTCACGGACATGTTTGTCTCATCAAACTTTCGCCCAAACGGGAAACCCGCTTGAAAGCACCTGAAAACGGCCTTCGAAAGCCCGTTCAGTCAACCAGGCAGTGCCCGATCAGCAGAACGGCAAGGAACAGTCCGGAGGTCAAAGGGTTGGTATGGATCTGGTGCGCCACTTTTCGCATGCGGCCAAGAGCACGCTTGAGTTTCATCAGGATGCCGGTCACGACTAACACGGTCATGACGGCCATGCCCCACTCGGGCAGTGAACTAGATCCGCAGTGGGACAGGCCCAGATGGAAGAACGCCAACAAAGCGCCCAGAATGTTCGCCCAATAATGGAGCGGCATCAGACACTTCTTCTGATTCCGGCCGAACCCCTTCAGCCGCTCTTTGGCTCCCAGCCCAAATGGCGCGTAGCGTATCAACCCCCTGACCAGAAGACCCAGCAATGCAGGCAGGTTCGCGGCCGCAAGCAGACAGGCGGCAGTCGCTCCTGTAAAATCATCTCCCTTGTCAAGCGCCTCCTCCTCGCAATCCGAGGCTGCGATCCTAGACGGATGCTCGCTGTCCCGGCAGGGAGTGTTCTCGCCGACGGCATCGCGTCCGCACGCCACAATGCAGGCTCCCGACACGAAAAGCACGGCGAGCGGCAGTGCCCCGAGAAACGACCGGTTATGCATGTGCATGAGTTTCTCCCGTACCTGTGTGCATTCTAAACTGTTTTTGGATCCTCACCTTGTCGGCACAGATACGGGTTCACTGTTTTCATCCCGTCACTTTGCATGTTTTTGGCGAGGGCGGTTGTCATTCAAACTCCCACTCCATTTCCTATAGTCGTCTGAACCCGCTTTCATTTCGTCCATTTTCTTTTGTTATGAAGAATGCCGGTTATCATCATAACGCCAATCGCATACCGACATGGGGTCGGACAAAATACTGAACAGTGCTCGGTCATTCTCATGGGGTGTTCCCTTATCTTTCCGTCCTAACTTTATTTCAAAAACCTCACCCCCTCACACGGCCTCACTCCTTCAACCCTTGGAACCTGTGACGCCGTCACAATGAAACCCTGGTACCAGCGGCCCCGCCGCGATGAAACCCTGAAACCTCTCTCCCTCTCCCTACTGTCCTGCAGGCACGACCGCCCGGAACCCAACGTGGCTGCGGCGGCGGTCCGGGTTGCTGCCGTCGCGGTTCGCAGTCCGGCAATAGCCCGCGTAGTAGTCCCAACTGCCGCCGCGATCCACGCGGAACGAGCCTGGTGAGGCACCCTTCGGATCACTCACCGTGCCGGGGTATGTGCCGAGCCAATCCAGGCACCACTCCCACACGTTGCCGTGCATGTCATACAGCCCCCAGGCGTTGGCCCCCTTCTGCCCGACCGGATGCGTTTTGCCACTGGCGTTGTCTTGATACCACGCCTGATTGTCCAGACCGCCTTTCCCCGCATAGGCACCTGTCGTACCCGCCCGGCAGGCGTATTCCCATTGCGCCTCCGTCGGCAGGTCGAAGGCCTTGCCGGTCCGCGCCCGCAGTTTGCCCATGAACGACTTTGTGTTGACCGTGCTGTTCACCGGCCAGTCCACGGCCGGATCGTCACTGTTATCCGGATTCTCACGGATGTCCAAGTAACTCACCTGCTCGACCGGGCACATGTCGGAGTTGGCTTTGAAGGCGCTGGGGGTGCTCCCCATCACCAGCTCCCACTGCCGCTGCGTCACCTCGAAGACGCCGATGTAGAACGGCTTCGTCAACGTCACCTTGTGTTGCGTCTCGCCGGAATCGCGTCCCGGCTCGTCTTCCGGACTTCCCATGTCAAACGTCCCAGGCTCGATCCGTCTCAGCAGCAGTTTGTCCGTCTTATACTCGTCAGACCAGCCCCCCTTGGGCTCGCCGGCAAGATAACTCACCGGCCAACTCTTCGCTTTTTCCCCGCCCGCAAGGTCGACCACCAGATACAGATCCCGTTTATTGGCGGACACCCCGCCTGCGCCTGGCACAGGCCGGGCGGGCAGGGCGGCGGCTGTCGCCACGCCGGTTTTGTTCGTTGCAGAGGGTTCCCGCAGGGCCGACAACTG
>CAZXVN010000167.1:0-2311 GCA_964643945.1 uncultured Lentisphaeraceae bacterium
AAACCGCACCTTGCCTTTGGCGCACTAAACGAGCCCGCCCGCCTTGGCAGACTAACCGCGCCCTTCCCGCGCCCCGGGGGGCGCACTTAGTTTGTCAATCGACCCCGCTGAACGCGAAAAACAGTCGGCCGCGATCCCGCCTTGTTTCGGGCGTGAATTTCTGACATAATTCAGATTTCTTTGTCCCTGAACAACCGAGCAACTTGACAAACATGTTTTTTAGCCGAGATAAAATGGTGACCCGTGAACGGAACGCACACTGCATTTCGCGTGTGAACATCGACCCCGACGCCCTGAGGGTCCTCTACCGTCTGGCCAATACCGGCCACACCGCCTATCTGGTCGGCGGCAGTGTGCGGGATCTGCTTCTCAAACGGCAGCCCAAGGATTTCGATATCGGCACGGACGCGCGCCCCAACGACATCCGGCGCCTCTTCCGCAACTGCTTCCTCATCGGACGGCGTTTCCGCCTCGCCCATATCGTCTTCGGGCGCAAGGTCATCGAAACCAGTACATTCCGTCGCCAGCCTGAAGTCAGCGAGAGCGACACGGGCATCTACCAGACAGAAGACAATACCTTTGGCACGCCTGAAGAGGATGCCAAGCGCCGCGATTTTACGGTCAACGGCCTCTTCTACGACATCAAAACCTTCTCGGTTATCGATTACGTGGGCGGTCTCAAGGACTTGGAAAAAAAGGTTTTGCGCTGCATCGGCGATCCCAACGTCCGCCTCCGCGAGGACCCGGTCCGAATGATGCGTGCCGTGAAATTCGCCGCACGCCTCGGCTTCACCATCGACCGCGCCTGCCAAAAAGCCATCCTCAAACACCACGCCGACATCCTCAACGCCTCGGTTCCCCGCGTCTGCGAAGAAGTCTTCCGCCTCTTCACCTACAACTCGTCCTGCGACGCCTTCAAACTGCTGTGGAAGTTCAAGCTTCTCGATGATCTTCTGCCCGAAGTCAGCACCTACATCGACGTGACCGGCGGAGAGAAATCCGCGTTCTGGAAATACCTCGCCGCGCTCGATGCCGACCCCCAGAACGCCGACCTCTCCAACGGCGTGCGCATGGCCTGTCTCTACTACCCGCTCTTCCTCGAACACCTCCGCAAAGAGGAGGCTCACGCCCCTCACGGCCGCATCAACAAACAGCACATCGCACGGCAGGTGTTGCACCCCGTCGCCACGCAGCTCCACATCCCTAAAGCAACCCTTTTCACTGCGGTGTCCCTGATGGATGTCCAGCGCCGCTTCGCCGAGTCGCCCAAGAAAGGCCGCGGTCACCGCTTCGTGTACCACCCCGCCTTCCCGGAGGCGCTCGCCTTCCTGCGCATCGTGTTCACCGCCGAAGGGTGCGACATGACCTTGCTCAACGAGTGGCAGGCGCTTTACGAACAGGAGATCGCCCGCAACGCACCGCCCCCGCCGCGCGAAGGCCATCCCAACGCGGATGCGGACGAACCCCGTGATGTTGACGAGGAGCCGCCAGCCCCCCGCCGCCGCCGCCGCCGCCGCGGACCGCGCCCTGGGGGGCCGCGCCCCGATACGGCCGCCAAAGCCCTCCACACGGTCACGGTCAGTGAAGTTTTTTCGCCGCCCACCCGTACGAACGAGTGCGACTGATCCCTTCGACGAAACCTGCGGCGGTTGACACCTCACCCGATTTCCACTGTTGTTCAGCCACCGACAACCCTGTTTGTTACGCCATGTTTCAGACACTTATTCCTGTTGATTTTTTACGGGACGAGTCGCGCAAAACCGGCACGGCGGAGGGCCTCGCCTTTCCGCAGACTCTGGCCGAACTGACCGGCCTCATGCGCGAAGCTGCCTCACGCGGGCTCTCCGTGACTGTTCAAGGTGCGCGTACAGGCCTTGCCGCAGGCGCCGTTCCCGATGGCGGCGTGATCATCAGCCTGACCCAGATGGACCGCGTTCTCGGCACACGCTCGGATCCGCAGGGCAGCGTGTTCATCCGCGTGCAACCCGGCCTGCCGCTCATCGCCCTCCGCCGCACGCTCTCGACGGAAAGGGCAGGCACGGAGGCCGGCCCCTGCTTGTTTCCTCCTGATCCAACCGAGGACTCGGCCAGTCTGGGCGGCATGGCCGCCTGTAACGCCTCGGGTGCCTGTTCCTTTGCTTATGGCCCCGCGCGCGATCACATTGAAGGTCTGACCGTCGTGCTTGCCGACGGCGACACGCTCACGCTTCGGCGCGGGCAATCACAGGCGACGGGGCTCGGTTTCTCGCTGGTCACTGACAGCGGCCGCCACATCAGAGGCCTCCTGCCAGACTATCAAATGCCACAGGTC
>CAZXVN010000168.1:0-1830 GCA_964643945.1 uncultured Lentisphaeraceae bacterium
ACCACTGATCGTATGTAAAGGCGATTATCCGATATGACGTTTCCGCTCGATTTTAAATGGCCGCTGGCCAGAACCCTCGTCTGCGCATTCGTGGCGGGATTGCTTTTTCTTGGCACGCGGGGGCTGTATCAGACGACCGAGGGGCGTTATGCCGAGTGTGCCCGGCAGATGATGGTGTCCGGGCATTGGCTTGATCCGGTCCTGAACGGTCGTCCGCACTGGACCAAACCGCCGTTGACTTATCTGGCGATCATGGGGCCGATGAGCGTGGCGGGTGTCAACACCTGGACGGCGCGCGCCTATCTTCTGCCCTGTTTGCTGTTGGCGATTTCGGGGGTGTGGCTTCTGGGGCGACACCTCGGCAATGATCCTCGTTTGGGGGATTTGTCCGCCTTGGTTTTCGCTACTTCGGTCTTCCCGCTTGCGGCGAACTCGGTCATTTCGACGGATTATCCGCTCGCCACATTCCTGATTCTGGCGCAAGCGTTCTTCTGGCGGGCGATACGCACCTCCTCACGCACCTCCGTCTACTGGGTGTGGGCCTGGCTGGGTGTGGCCTTCGTGACGAAAGGACCTCCCAGCTTGTTAGTGTTACCCGCGATGATCATCACCTGGCGGCTGTTGCCGGTTGCGCAGCGCAAAGCCGTGCCGCTGTTCAGTCCCGGCGCGCTGGTCCTGTATTTCGTGATCGCATCCACATGGTATGTTTGGGAGGCGCTGCGCCATCCGGGGCTGTTGCAGTATTGGATCCGTGACGAGGTGATCAACCGTTCCGCGACCGACGAGTTCAACCGCAATCCGCAGTTCTACAGGAATTTCGACCTTTACCTGCCGGTGCTGCTTTTCGGTTGTTGGCCGTGGGGCGGCTGGCTTTTCTTTCTGAGAAGGAAGGCATGGGGTGCATGGCTGGCCACCTGTTTTGTCCGCACGCCGGAAGGCAAGGTGTCGCGCTGGCCTGCGCTGACCGCACAGGTGAAGCAGTGGCCGCTTGAGAAACGCTGGGCGGTGTTGGCGCTCGGCCTGCCGCTTCTGGTGTTTTTTCTCAGCCGTTCGAAGTTGCCGCTTTATGTGTTGCCCTTGTTCGGCCCGCTCTCGGTGTTCATCGCAAGCGGGTTGTTACGCGTTTTCGAACGTGACACCGCCCGGTTGTGGAAAAAGGCGACCGTTCTGGCTTGTGTCTTCTGGACACTTTCCGTTGCGGGCAAAGGGGCGTTGTCGTTTTTTCCCGGTGGCCGCGACATGAAAGTTTTGTATGTGTCAGTCCTGAAGCAGGTGAAGCATGTGCAGGCAGACCGGCTGGCTGTTTTCGAGAAGAAGGAACTCAATGGGCTGCAGTTTTATCTTCAGACGGAACTCCGTCATTTTGACTCGGTCGACACGCCCGAATTCCAGCAGTGGCTGGCAAGGGCAGGAAGCGGGGAGAAGTATCTGCTTCTCAGGCCGGGGCACACAAACACACTCGCAAAAAGTGTTCTTCCTGCCCGCGCCGAATTTTCGACGCTGACTGACAAATGGATGCTGGCGCGCGTCCCCGTTGCGCCTTAAGGGGAAAGGATGGGTATGTCTACGCTTTCTTCAGAACCGGATGTTTCGGTCATCCTGCCTGTCTTCAACGAGGCCGAATGTATCGTTTTCGTTGTTGAAGAACTCGTTTCGGTGCTGACGGCCAGCCTGCCGATGACCTTCGAGATCGTCGCCGTGGATGATGGCTCATCGGATGGCACGGTGGAACTGATGTGCGGGTTGCGTGCGCGGTTTCCGCACGTGCGCGTGTTGCGGCATTCGGCCAATGTCGGACAGAGCTTCGCTTTCTGCACGGGCTTTCAGGCG
>CAZXVN010000169.1:0-6521 GCA_964643945.1 uncultured Lentisphaeraceae bacterium
GGTGACTGGAGTTCAGACGTGTGCTCTTCCGATCTCGATTTTGCCCGCCTGCCTGCTCGTGGCAGGCAAGCCCTGCCTCGTCGTGGGGGGCGGCCAGATCGCAACCCGTAAAGTGGGACACCTGCTGAAGGCTGAAGCCGACGTGACCGTGGTCAGCCCCGAGGTGTCGGGGGCGCTCCAGTCCCTCGCCCAATCTGGAAAGATCCGGTTAACGGCACGCGCGTTTTCGGAAACCGACGTGAAAGGAAAACACCTTGTTTTCGCGACAACCGACAGCGCCGACGTAAACCGGCACGTCATCGCGTTCTGCCGCAAACGGGGCGTGCTGTGCAGCGCCTCCGACAGCAACTGGCCGGACGGGGATTTCGTCACGCCGGCGATCTGCAGAAAGGACGGGCTGGTGGTGACCGTTGCCACAGGCGGCCGTTCGTGCCGGCAGGCGAGAATCGTGAAAGACAAGATCGCCGCCCTGCTCGCCACGATCACGGACGACGCACGCGGAGAGGCCGAGAAGGCGGACACGCACGGTCCGCTTTAACGCTGGAAGGCGGCGCATGGCCGGCCCGGTTTCGGGGTGGCGGAGGTGTGTAGAAACGTCCCAATGTTAGAAGAACCGGAATCGTTTTCTTCCGTTGCAACGGACCTCGGGAAAAAGTATACTGCTCGCTTTTTGGAGATTTCAGACTGTGGAGATGACTGAGTACCAATTCGGCTTCATCAGCGTGGTGACGTGTCTGCTCGTCGCCGGTCTGTTTGTCTTTTTCATTCTTCTGTTCGGCCGCCTGGTCAGGCCCAGGCGGCCCTCGCCGGACAAGCGTTCCGTGTATGAGTGCGGAGAGCGGGCGATTGGGGATGCTTGGTTCAGCTTTAACCCGCGTTTCTACATCATTGCCTTGATCTTCTTGATCTTCGATGTGGAGATCGCGTTCACCTACCCCGTGGCGCTCATCTTTTCCGAGCAGGTCAAGATCGGCCGCGGGATGCTCGCTTACCTCGAAGTGACGCTGTTTCTTGTGGTTCTGTTCCTGGGGCTGGTGTACGTTTGGCGCAAGGGCGACTTGAACTGGCTCAAGCAGCTGGATCGTCCAGCAGAGAACCTGGACCGGACGGAGAAGTAGGTAATTATGGACTGCATCCTGACTACAACTGAATGGTTTCTGAACTGGGGCCGGAAGTCGTCCATCTGGTACCTTCTGTTCGCATCCGCGTGCTGCGGTATCGAACTCATGCAGACCGGCGGGCCCCGGACGGACCTGGACCGTTTCGGCGCGGTGCCCCGCGCTTCGCCGCGGCAGGCCGACCTGATGATCATCGCCGGAACGATCACGTACAAGATGGCCGAGCGCGTGCGCCTGCTTTACGAGCAGATGGCTGAGCCCCGCTACGTGATCTCCATGGGCAGTTGCGCGAACTGCGGGGGGCTGTTCCAGCAGAGCTACTCGGTGCTGAAGGGCGTGGACAAAATCATTCCGGTCGATCTGTACATCCCGGGGTGCGCGCCCCGCCCAGAAGCCTTGGCTGACGCCATCGTCAAGCTGCAGCAGCAAATCATGAAGACTCGCTACCTTCGGACCCTGAGGACGTAAAGACCATGGACCAGTCGCCAGCGGCACAACTCAAGCAGCACTTTGGTGACCTCGTCACTCTGGCCGAGCAGCCGGCCGTTCCAGAAACCGTGGCGGTGTCTGCAACGGGGATCGCCAACGTGTGCCGCTTTTGCCGCGACACCCCCGAACTGGACTTTCAGGCCTTATCTTGCCTGAGCGGGGTCGACCATCCGGACCGGATCGAGCTTGTCTACCACCTCCTGTCCTACCGCCGGAAGCACGAGCTCATGCTGAAGGTGAGCCTGAATCGCGAGAAGCCCGAGATCGACTCCGTCGAGAGCGTCTGGCGAACAGCCGACTGGCACGAGCGCGAGTGCTACGACCTGCTGGGCGTGGTGTTCCGCGGCCACCCCGACCTTCGACGCCTGCTCCTGCCCGATGACTGGGTCGGCTACCCGTTGCGTAAAGATTACGTGCCGCCCACGGAATACCACGGCATGTCGCACAGCCGGGTTAATCCGCTTGCATTGCCCGATCCCGCAGCGGCCCAGCCGGCGACCTCCGCGCCCGCCCGCTGCGTGCAAGAGCTGACCGACCTGTCCCAACTCCGGGAAGCCGTCCGCCCGCTGTCCGACAGTATGCTCGTCAATATGGGACCGCAACACCCGTCGACCCACGGCGTCCTCAACTTCCTGCTGGTGACCGACGGCGAGGTGATGCACAAGGCGGTTCCCCACGTCGGCTACCTGCACCGGGGCATGGAGAAGCTGGCCGAGGGCCTGAGCTACCACGGCTACATGCCGTTTACTGACCGGCTGGACTACCTCGCCTCCATGTTCGCCAACCACGGCTACGCCCTCGCCGTCGAGAAACTCCTCGGCTGCGTGGTTCCGCCGCGGGCCGAGTCCCTGCGCGTGATCGCCTGCGAACTCAACCGCATTGCCAGCCACCTCGTGGCGACAGGCGCGATGACCATGGATATCGGCGCCTTCACGCCCTTCGTGCATTGGCTCCGCGAGCGTGAGTGCCTCAACGATATCCTGGAAGCGCTGTGCGGATCCCGCCTGACCTACAACTACATGCGGATCGGGGGGGTGGGCTACGACCTGCCGGAGGGGTGGACGGACCGCGTCCTGCGGTGGCTGGACCACTTCGACCCCGCACTCGACGAGTTTGAACGGCTGATCTCCGGCAACGCGATTTTCGTGGAGCGCCTGGCGGATGTCGCCTGCATCTCGCCTGAGGACGCAATCGGATACGGCCTGACCGGCCCCAACCTGCGCGCCAGCGGCGTGGACTGGGATCTGCGGCGGGATCTTCCCTACTCGGGCTACGCGCAGCTCCGGTTCGACGTGCCGCTCGGACGCGGCTTCTGCGGCACGGTCGGCGACTGTTACGACCGCTTTGTCGTGCGGCTGCTGGAGATGCGGCAGTCCTGCCAGATGCTGCGCCAAGCGATCGAGGCACTGCCCGCAGGCGACGTTCTCGCCAAGGTGCCCCGCAAGCTCAAGCTGCCGGCGGGCGAAACCTACGCCCGCGTGGAGGCCCCGCGGGGGGAGATGGGGTTCTACCTCATCAGCGACGGCGGCGAGACCCCCTACCGCCTCAAGGTGCGCACAGGATCGTTCACCGCCATGTCGATCACAGAACAGTTGTCGCGCGGAGTGATGATCGCCGATCTGGTGGCGATCATCGGAAGCCTGGACGTCATAGCCCCGGAGATTGACCGATAGTCATGTGGCAAATCATCCAACACCTCAAACAAAGCCGTGCGTTTGGCACGCATGACTACGTGCTGTATGCTTTTCTCGCGGCAGCGCTCATACTGGGTTTCGCCTCGTTGTTCGCGGGGCTGGCCAGCTACGTGGAGCGGCGGATCGCCGCGCGGATCATGTGCCGGGTCGGGCCGAACCGCGTCGGGCCGCAAGGCCTCCTCCAATTTCTCGCCGACGGCCTGAAGCTTATCATGAAGGAGGACCTTTGCCCCGCCGACGGCGACTCCATGCTCTTCCGCCTCGCGCCGTACTTCGTGTTCGCGGGGATGCTCGGAACCTTTGTGGCGCTGCCGTTCAGTGCGCACGTGATCGCGGCGAATCTGGACGTCGGCATCCTCTACGTCATCTCCATCACCGCCCTGGTTGTCGTGGGGATTATCCTCGGCGGCTGGTCATCCAACTCCAAGTGGGCGCTGTTCGGAGGGCTCCGGTCCGCAGCCCAGATCATCTCCTACGAAATCCCCGTCGCGATGGCGATCCTCGTTCCGGTGCTTCTGGCCGGCACCCTGTCCACCCAGTCGCTCATCCAGGCGCAGGGCGGCATGCCGTGGAACTGGTTTGTCTTCCACAGCCCCTTCTCGTTTCTGGCGTTCTTCGTCTACTTCATCGCGGCCCTGGCAGAGGGAAACCGTACGCCTTTTGACTTGCCCGAGGCCGAGAGCGAGTTAGTCGCCGGATACTGCACCGAGTACTCGGGGTTCCGCTTCGTGGTGTTTTTCTTCGCTGAGTGGGCGAATCTCTGGATCATGAGCGCGATCGCCACGCTGTGCTTTCTGGGCGGCTGGCGTTTGCCGCTGGTGGGCGTCGCCGCGACGTACGCCTCCTGGTACTGGGTGCTGGCCGGGCTTGCGGTGTTCGGGTTAAAAACCCTCTTGCTCGTCTTCGTTGTGATGCAGCTGCGCTGGACCCTCCCCCGCATGCGCATGGACCAGATGATGAAAATGTGCTGGAAGTACCTGACCCCGATCGTCATCCTCTGTGTCTTCGGAACCATGACCTGGATGCTTTTCATCGACTGGAACTCGGTGGCCGGCGTGATCAGCCGCGTGATCATGTTTGTGGTCGGCGTGGGGCTCCTCATCCACTACATCCGCCGTACCGTCGCAAACTACTATGCAGACCAGGCGACCTACACGAAGATGACCGGACACTCGGCGTGGTATCCGCCGTGGAGGCTACCGTAAGACCATGAAATCGCGCTCCTATTTCACGCGGATCGTAAAGGGTGTGGATTCCATCCTGGAAGGAATGGCCGTCACGCTGAGCTGGATGTTCCGTTGCCCCTGCACGGTCCAGTGGCCGGACAAAATGGAGCAGGCTCTCGAGTCCGCGTTGCCGGAGCGTTACCGCGGCATCCTCGAGGTCGAGACTCGGCTCTGCACGGGCTGTCAGGCCTGCGAGCGTTCCTGCCCGATCGCTTGCATCGCCATCGGCACGGAGCGCGATCCCGAAACCAAGGAGCGGTTCCTCACCCGCTTCGACATCGACGCCGCCAAGTGCATGTACTGCGGACTCTGCTCCGAGCCCTGCCCCACCGGAGCGATCCGGCACACCACGCAGTTCGCTGGCGCGTGTCCGACTCTGGACCGCCTGCTGTTGCGGTACATTGAGCCCGGGCAAAAGCTTGTCCCTTACAAGCCCAAGACGGAGACGGGTCCGCTGGCACCGCGGGGCAGCCTCGCCGCCGGCAAACTGTGGGAACCGACCCCGTTCAAGAGGAGGGCGAACTAGCATGGCATACGGCCTCATGTTCTATGTTGTGGCAGCGCTGACCCTGATCAGTTCAGCCGTCGTGGTTCTGTCGCGGAACATCATCCGCGCGGCGTTCTCGTTGCTGTTTTCGTTTCTCGGCGTCGGGCTCCTCTACGCGCTGCTTTCCGCGGATTTTCTGGCGGTGGTTCAGCTGTTGCTGTATGTCGGCGGCATCCTTGTGCTGATTCTTTTCGCCATCATGCTCACCAACCGCGTCGAGACCCTGAGCGAGGCGAGACAGACTTACCCGCGAGGGCCCGCCTTCCTGCTGTGCGGAAGTCTGTTCGTCGGCTTGCTCCTGTTAGCCCTGCGGGCACCTTGGAAGCAGGGCCCGGGGGGGGCCGTCTTCACCCCCACAACCCGAATGATCGGCG
Organism: uncultured Lentisphaeraceae bacterium; assembly: GCA_964643945.1. Lineage (GTDB taxonomy): Bacteria > Verrucomicrobiota > Kiritimatiellia > RFP12 > UBA1067 > JAHFSX01. The sequence goes on from CAZXVN010000169.1 coordinate 5,449, forward strand.
AGGCCCTGCTGGGCCCCTATCTGCTACCGTTTGAAATCGTGTCCGTGCTCCTGCTGGTCGGCCTGATCGGAGCGGTCGTGGTGGCCCGCAGGGAGAGTCGAGCGGAAAACGAATGAGAGGACGAGCATGGAGATCGGTTTAGCCCATTTTCTGGCAGTCGCCGCGGCCCTGTTCTGCCTCGGCATCCTGTGCCTGCTCACCCGCCGCACGATGATCGGCCTGCTGATGGGCATCGAGCTGATGGTGAACGCCGCCAACTTGAATCTGGTGGCCTTCTCCCACTATCTGGGGAACGCCCTTGACGGGCAGGTTTTCGCCTTGTTCGGCATCGTGCTCGCGGCCATCGAGGCCACCGTGGCTCTGGCCATCGTGTTCAAGTTGTTCCAGACATTCAACCGGCGTATCACGGTCGACACCGCGTCGCTTTTGAAAGGGTGAGCTCGTGACTGTTTTTCCATGGCTGGCACTGATCCCTTTGGCCCCGCTGCTGGGGGCCGTCTGCAACGGCATCCTGGGCTGCCGCCTGCAGGCCCGCTTCGGTCGGCCCGCCGTACACGTCCCCGCGATCCTGATGCCAGCCCTCTCGCTTGCGGTGACGGCCTTCGCTTTTGTCCGGCTGCTGGCGCTGCCGGCCGGGCAGCGTGTCCTCTATTACAACCTCTGGTCGTGGATACCGATCGGGCAGCTCAACATCGACTTCGCCTTGATCATGGACCCGTTGACGCTCGTGATGTGCTTTGTCATCACGTTCGTCGGCACGCTCATCCACGTGTATTCCGTCGGCTACATGCGCGAAGAGCCGAGCTACTGGCGGTTCTTCAGCTACCTCAACCTGTTCATGTTCGCCATGCTGGTTCTCGTGCTGGGGGACAACTTCATGGTCATGTTCATCGGGTGGGAGGGCGTCGGCCTCTGCTCCTACCTGCTGATCGGCTTCTGGTACCGCGAAACCCGCAACGCCGTGGCCGGCATGAAGGCCTTCGTCGTAAACCGCATCGGCGACTTCGGGTTCATTCTTGGCGTGATGCTGCTCTTCTGGGGCATGCAGGGCACGTGAGATCGGAAGAGCACAC
>CAZXVN010000170.1:0-1603 GCA_964643945.1 uncultured Lentisphaeraceae bacterium
GCTGGACTAAGAATTTCTAATCTTTTTGATAGACAAGGTGACGGACTTTTGGTAAAATCCAAAACCTTTTTGAACGAGGAAAAAAGACCATGAAAGTTCGCAGTTCAGTGCGGCGCATTTGTGAGCGTTGCCGTGTGGTACGTCGCAAGGGCGTCGTACGTATTATTTGTACGAATCCCCGCCATAAACAGCGTCAGGGTTAATTGGAGAGGACACCATGCCGAGATTGATGGGTGTGGATATTCCGGGCAAGAAGCGCGTCGAGTACGCGCTCCGGTACATTCACGGAATCGGTCCCAAGCGGGCCAGCAACGTGGTCGAACATTGTAAAGTCGACCCGGCAAAAAAAGCAGACGATTTGTCTCCGGACGAGATCCGCCAGATTGTCGCTTTCATTCAGGACAACTATCGCGTTGAAGGTGATCTGCGCCGCGAGATTTCGCAGAACATCCGCCGTTTGATCAGCATTGGTACGTATCGCGGGTTGCGCCACAAGCGCAATCTGCCGGTGCGGGGTCAGCGGACCCGCACCAATGCTCGGACCCGCAAGGGCAGCAAGCGGACGGTGGGTGCGGTGCGTGACAAGACTGCGCGGGCGGCCATCAAGGCCAAGACTCCTGCTGCCAAATAACCCCGTGCTGGCGCGATGACGCCTGTTCCGATTCAGGGATGGGCGGTGTCGTGTCAGCCAAGTATTTCAGAGGCTGAGACGCATGAGCGAAGAAGCGATCAAACATGATGAGAAGGCGGCTGCTCCCGAGCAGCCGGTCTTGAGCGAGGCTGCCGCCGTGATGGCCGTAGGCGATGAGCCTGCCAAGGTCGCCGACGCCGCCAAGAAAAAGGGCAAGGGGAAGTCGATTCCTTCTGGAATTGCCTATGTCCGGTCCACATTTAACAACACGTTGGTTTCAATCACCGACGCCCGGGGTGGCGTGATCGCCTGGAGTTCGGCTGGCAAGGCCGGGTTCAAAGGCTCGCGTAAAAGCACGGCGTTTGCGGCGACGATGGTGGCGCAGGATGCCTCCCGTCAGGCCATCGCCAAGGGCATGCACGAGGTTGAAGTCAGAGTTCAAGGTGCGGGTGCGGGCCGTGAGTCTGCTGTGCGGGCGATTCAGTCCTCCGGCATTCACGTCACGCTGCTGAAGGATTGCACACCGATTCCGCACAATGGTTGCCGTCCGCGCAAACGGAGGAGAGTCTAACATGGGCAGATATACAGGTCCTGTTTGCCGGATTTGCCGGCGCGAGGGGCAGAAGTTGTTTCTCAAGGGTGCTCGGTGCTACATGGCCAAGTGCGCGATCGAGCAGGGCACTCCTGCTCCGGGTCAGCATGGCGCGCGCCGCGGACGCAAGATGTCGGAGTTTGGGCAGCAGCTTCGTCAGAAGCAGTGTCTGCGCCGTCAATTCGGAATGCAGGAACTTCAGTTCAAGCGTTTCTTTAAAGAGGCGCTGCGCCGTAAAGGCGTGACCGGCGAGATCCTGCTCCAACTGCTCGAAACCCGCATGGATAATCTGGTCTACCGCCTCGGTTTCGCCGCGTCACGCCGCGCCGCGCGCCAATACGTGCTGCACGGGCATATGGCGGTAAACGGCAAGACCGTCG
>CAZXVN010000171.1:0-2106 GCA_964643945.1 uncultured Lentisphaeraceae bacterium
CGGAAGAGGTGCCGGACCCGCTGTTCCCCAAAGACGCGCCGGATTCTCGGGATGCGCTGCGCGGGTTACTCGGCGGAGTCATTTTGCCCGAATTCACGATGCGCAGTGAGCATATCACCCGAGGCATAGCGCAGATTCAGGCGGCAATCACCGCTTCACACGCGCCGACCAATCGGGTTAGGATCGGGATCGACCTGAAGCAGATCGAGGAAATCGCAAAAGGCATGCCGCCGCCAATGGAGTCCAGCGACCCGTTCTTCATGCCGATCATGCATACACCGGATATGGGTGCCATCACGAGCGTCCCGTCGCTCAGCATGAGGTTTGTCAGCGCAAATGACGCCTTGAGAATGTTGGCCGACGTGACGGGACTCGAGACTCTTTTCGACGGCACGGAGAAGGTCGAGCTAGTGGCCTACGCCACCTATACGCAACGGCTGACGAGCGTACGAACGTATCAGTTACCAAAACAGTTCGGTCAGCGCGTGCCAGACAAGGAGTGGATCGCGGCTGTGCTCGATGTCAAGTTACCTCCGTATTGCTCGGTTGAATCCTACTCCGCTGCAACCGGCGAATTGGCCATCCGTTCGGCCGAGGGGACATTTAACAACGTCGGTTCTCTGCTGGCGGACGTCTACGAGCTGTTTTCCGGACGCTTCACGCTGGAGAATAAGACACTGCTCTCAAAACCGGAGTTGGTCCTGACCGACACCTGTCGCGGCATCGTGCGGCGGTACCGGTCGGGGATCGGTAAGGACGGTAAGCGGTGGGAGCGGTTTGAGGTGTTGCGGTGAACGGAGGGCGTGATGAAGAAAGCTGCGATACCTCTGGCGATGGATGGTGCCATCGAGCAATCCATTTATCTGATCCGGGGACAGAAGGTGATGCTCGACCGGGATCTGGCTGCACTGTATGGTGTGGACACCAAAGCGCTGAAGCAGGCGGTCAGAAGAAACCCAAAAAGGTTTCCATGTGATTTTATGTTTGTTCTTCATAATAAGGAACTTGCAATCTTGAGGTCACAGATTGTGACCTCAAGTTCATGGGGTGGCGAACGTTATTTGCCCATGGCCTTCACAGAACAAGGTGTGGCCATGCTTTCCAGCGTGTTGAATCGCGACCGGGCGATAGAGGTCAACATCGCGATCATGCGGACGTTTGTGAAGCTGCGCCGGATGCTGGAGGCGCATGCGGCGATGGCGAAGAAGCTGGCCGAGATGGAGGAGAAATACGCCGGGCAGTTCAAGGTGGTCTTCGAGGTTCTGAACGCGCTGATGGCCTCGCCCGAGACCGAGCGCAAGCGCATCGGATTCGCTGTGCGGGAGCGGCGGACACCCTATAGGACACGTCAAAGAAATCGGGAAAGGACGGAAGGAAGAGCGTGATTGAGAAAAGAAAACCCCTGAACCTGAAGATCGTCGCCTGCAATGTCATGTGGCGGGAAATCTGCCACTATGCCACCCTCTCGGCGAATAAGTTTGCATTTCAGTTCCTTCCCTACGGGCTTCACTGCGACCCCAACCAGCTCCGTGCGGAAGTGCAGAAGGCGGTGGATGACACGCCCGACACTTTTGACTCCATCTTGTTGGGCTACGGATTGTGCAGCAAGGGCGTGGAAGGCATCGCCGCACGCAAGACGCGTCTGGTCATTACCCGCCAGTGCGCGGAATGGCTGGGGTGGCGCTACGACGAGATCACGGGAGATCCCGCGCTGCTCCGGCGTTTTGTCGATGGAGAATGGAACGCCGACGAGTTCCTGATTGTCGAACCTGGTCACCAGATCGAGGCGACCTATGACGACCTCATCGTGTGTTCCCGGTGATTTGAAGACAGGCCAGTTTATGATATTTTGAAAGACAACTGGTTTACGGAACCGAAAACGGGTCGTGTGTCGGAAACAAAGGAATAGGCTATGGACTTCGCAGAAATCAGGGACGATGAAGAGGACGAGGTGCTTGAGAAGCACCCGGGTTGTTTGCGCGGCGTGTTCCGGATAGTGCTGGTTCTGCTGGTGCCGCTGTTATTGATTGTGGCGTTGATCCCGACCTTGCTGTCTTCGGACGGCGGCCGGCAATGGGCGCTGAAAAAAATCAATGCGGCGATCAC
>CAZXVN010000172.1:0-3768 GCA_964643945.1 uncultured Lentisphaeraceae bacterium
GCATATTCCCAACCATGTCATATAGCCCGTACCCGTTCGCGGAAAACGCGCCCACCGGGCTCGTATAGGGCTCGATGCCATCGTTATACGTCGGGTGATACCCGCGCGTCGGGCTCGTATCAAAAGGTTTCCCGTCCATGGTTGCCAACAAAGAATCGCTCCAGTAGTTCGCTCGGGCATGCTGGATCTCGTTGCTGCCGAGCCACGGGAAACAGTTTGTTGTGCCTGTGCCACGCGCCGCATATTCCCACTCCGCCTCGGTCGGCAACCGGTAGCCATTCGCCGACCAGTTGCAGCCGCCGCTGAAGGTGCTGCCCGTCTTGAACACGGTTCCGTCCGCATTGGTGTAGCAAGGTGTAAACCCCTCCTGTGCGCTGCGGGCATTGCACCACTTCACCGCGTTGTTCCACGACATGCTCTGGGCCGGATGGTTGTTCGCCTTTCCGGACGCATTGGCAGTGGCGAGGCCGTAGCCGTTCGCCGCCGCCCAAGTCGCCACCGCGTTCCAGGTGCCCTTGGTCACCTCGGTGCGATCCATATAATACGCACTCAACTGTACCGGATGAACAGGCAACGCAGAGGGCCCGCCCATCTGAAAAGTGCCAGCCGGGATTGTTTCCATGCCGGTCGGCGGAGGAGCACTCCCGCCACCACCGTCGCTGGCGGTAAGACACACGCGCAGGCTGCTCAGGCTCTGCCCGTTCAGGTCCGCCCCGCCGTCCCAGACAATCTGCCGGCCGGTTCCAGTCGCAACTCCGGCTCCAACATGTCCTGAAAAGTGGGAGGCGCTCAGAATGCCGGCGCTATTGGAAACCACCACGGAAACCGTTACAAAATTGGTCGCGCTGCTCGTCACGGCATAGGAAATGTCTACCAGCTTCGAACCCGCCCGCTGGCTCACGCTGATGTTTGACACCGTCGGACCCGCAGCCGATGCCTGCACCGCCAGTCCCAGCACTAACACGCCCACTTGTATGCTACTACGTTTCATGACTTGCTTTCCTCTGTACCGCCCATGAGGTTCTCAACCGCACAAACGTTCCAACGGATTTCAATAGTAGCAGATAGTGTGCCGATACTAAGGAAGGCATGCATTTGAGGAGTCAATATATCATAGGAAGCGGGGCGATGTAAAGGGGGTACTTTTAAAAAGCTAACACCCTTTATTTTTGAAAATAGATGATACAAACAGATTAAAACAGTGCTAATTATAAGAAAAGATTTAATATGATTCATATTATTTTTAGGTTAATATATTAATACTTGGCTCAGGGAGTTGCCCGTGAGGCGTGAAAACCAAGAAAGAAACCCGATAGCGGAGCTTGAGTAGGCGGGTGAGGTCTCAATTATTAAAAGTGAGAGGCTTCTTCGCATTTCTAGTTGGTTGGGTTGGGCTCGCGCGGCAACCGTTCCGCATTTGCTGATGGCGTCCACAGAACGCAAGCGACCACAATATGTAGGTGGGCCATTCATCGCCAACTACCAAACATTGTGTGTGTCGGGGGCTTGATCATTCGTGTGCTTCAAGAAAAATCAGGTTGTCAACGCAGGCGTTTTTCTATATCGTCTCCTGTGTCGCACATGCTGTCAATGCCCAGTCAAGGCCTTTGAAATTGAAAGACAGCCTGGCACGACATATTTATTACAGAAGGAAGCAACCATGAGTACGCCACATGACCGTTTCACTCAGATCACCCGCGCGTTTTCGCGCCGGGAATTCGTTGCGGTGACGGGTGCCGCCGGCCTGGCCAGCGTGGCTGTTCCGGTTTTTTCGCAACCGGTGCCGCCCGCAGGCCCTAAAGTCAAGCTCGGCATCATCGGTTGCGGGGGACGAGGCAAATGGATCGCCGGACTTTTTAAGAAACACGGAGGGTATGACTTCCACGCGGCGGCGGATTATTTTCCTGAGGAGGCCAAGGTCGCTGGTGACGAACTGGGGATTGACGCCTCCCGGCGGTTCTCAGGCCTAAACGGGTACAAGCGCCTGATTGAGAGCGGGGTTGAGGCGGTCGCGCTCGAAACGCCGCCCTATTGCTTGCCCGACCATGCGACCGCCGCCGTGGCGGCTGGGTTGCACGTCTATATGGCCAAGCCCGTCTCGGCCGATGTGCCCGGTGCACTGGCCGTCAAGGCCGCAGGCGAGGCCGCCACGGGAAAGAAGCGCGTGTTCCTGGTGGACTACCAGATGCCGACCGATCCCGTGAACATCGAGATCGCCTCACGTATTCGCGCGGGGGGTCTCGGTTTGATTCAGCAGGTGCAGACCAACGGTATCTGCGGGGGTTTCAACGACCCGCCGCTGAGCGATACGATCGAAAGCCGCTTGCGGGGTCTGATTTGGGTTAACGATATCGCGATCGGCTGCGATTACCTCGGCAATTTCGACATCCATGCGATCGATGTGGCCCTCTGGTTGCTGGCGAAGCGTCCCATCGCCGCCTCCGGCGCATCCAGTGTCGCCCGTCCAAATGCGCACGGGGATGCGCACGGGGTCTGCTCCGTCGTGTTCGAGTATGAGGGAGGTGTCATACACAATCATTTTGGGCAGGGCCTGGGAAACAACCGCGAGGGCGAGTTGAGCTGCACCGTACACGGGCAGCAGGCTCATGCCGTGGTGCATTACTGGGGCAAGTCCTACCTCAAGGGAGGCCCCAAGCACTTTGGCGGCGGTTCGGTGGATAACCTGTACGAGGCGGGCGCCTCTCGGAATATTGCGGCCTTCCATGCGGCCGTGACGCAGGGCGACTGCTCCAACCCGATTGTCGGACGTGCCGTGGACGGAGTGCTGGCGTGCATCCTCGGCCGCGAGGCTGCGATGCGTCGCACCCGCCTGACCCTGGAAGAAGTGATTCGCGAGAACAAGCGCCTGGAAGTCAACCTGAAGGGCCTCAAGGAGTGAGGACACGCGTGCGCCGACAGGCGCACGCGTGTAGCGTTTGATTCGTTCGTGTGTGTCGGGCCTTGCAGGGACGTGATGCTGTCACTCCCGGTCTCGGATGCCGTGTTTGCGGACGAGGCGCTGGAGGTAGGCGCGTTCGATGCCGGCCTCGCGGGCGGAACGGGAGATGTTTTGCTTGTTGCGGGTGAGCAGCTCGTTCAGGTAGGTCTTTTCAAACTCCTCGATGAGGTCGTTCTTGGCGTCCTTGAAGGGCCTGTCCGCTGAACAAGCCACTTCCGGCTCATTGTGCTTACGTCCCGTGCGGAGGTTGCCGAGGCTGAGGAAGGCACTCAGGTCCACGGGGCGGCGCTCGCTGTAGAAGGCCAGTTCGATGAGATTGCGCAGTTCACGCACGTTGCCCGGCCACTCGTGGCGTTTGAGCACCTCCATGGTGCGGTCGAAGTCAGCGAGTTGGGCGACGGCGTCCGCGCCGTGGAGGTCGGTCAGGAAGCGCTTGACCAGCAGGGGGAGATCCTCGCGGCGGCGCCGCAGCGGCGGAAGTTCGAGATGGACCACGGAGAGGCGGTAGTAGAGGTCCTCGCGGAAACGGCTCTCGTTCACCTCGTTGGCGAGGTTACGGTTGGTGGCGCTGATGATGCGGACATTGATTTTGCGGATCTTGTTGCACCCCACACGGCGGATCTCACGTTTCTCGAGCACGCGCAAAAGTTTGGGCTGGAGGTCGGGTGAGAGGTCGCCGATCTCGTCAAGCAAGACGGTGCCGCCGTCGGCCAGTTCGAACGCACCTTGGCGGTCGGCGCTGGCGCCGGTGAAGGCGCCTTTGACGTGGCCGAAGAGTTCGCTCCCGATGAGTTCTTTCGAGATGGCGG
>CAZXVN010000173.1:0-3253 GCA_964643945.1 uncultured Lentisphaeraceae bacterium
CGATGAGATCGGCCTGTGTACGCACCTGATCCGCATTCCCGTGCATCCGGACTATGCTTCGCTCAACCTTTCCCAGGCGGTGCTGCTTTGTTGTTACGAACTGTACGGCGCGCTCGGCACCTATGAGCCGCCGGTTGAGAAGTCGTTGCCTGCGGTCGCCCTGCACAAGCAGAAACTGCTCGAGATGTGGCGCGAGATGCTGTTGCTCATTGGCTTCATGAAAGAGGACAAGGCCGACCATATGATGCAGGGTGTGCAGCGCATTTTCTCGCGCGGCGTCTATTCCGAGGATGATGTGGCGATTATGATGGGCGTGGCGCGTCAGGCCGACTGGGCCGCCCAAAACGGGCCGGGTGCCAAAGCAAAAGGAAGCAGCACAGCCACGACACGTGTATGCTGAAAATCAGTTGTTCCCGTTCCTCAATCGCGCGGCCGGATCCTGAAGATAATATTGCCTGAATTCCTCGTACAGGGCGGGGTGCTCGTGTTGGAGTTCAATCGGTTTCTCGAAAAAAAGCTCCGTCACAACCGCAAAAAACTCCGCCGGTTGTGTGGCGCCATAGGCGCGGATCAGCGATGGCGTGCCCGTCACGGCATCCTCCTGCAGGCATTTGTATTCCATGCTGAGCACATGGGCCCACTCCCGATACATGGAGGCGCGGCTCAAGGCAGGTGCGCCATTCATGGCACCGTCCAGTTGATCAAGCTGATGCGCGAACTCGTGGAAGACGACGTTCATTCCGTCCCCGGGGCTCTGCGCCCCCCGTATCGTGTCAGGCCAGGATAACACGACGGCACCGGTGCTTGACGAAAGTCCCGCCACCGGCCGGTTCGTTACCGTTACGATGCCCATCTGGCCCCATTCTTCCTGTTCATAGTTGAAACTCGCTGGATACACAAGAATGCTGGCCAGTTTTTCATAATAGTCATGTTGAAGGTTGAGCAGAAGCAGGCACGCGTGGGCCGCAACCGTGACCTTGATCTCATCGGTGACAATCATGCCCGCACAACCCTCAAAGTGTTTCTCGCTGACAAACACCTTGATGAGATCCTCCAGCCGCTTCCGCTCGTCTGGGTGGAGACATCGGCAACAAGGCACGTTTCTGCTGATTATTTGAGACCATTCAGGAGGGAATGGCTGTTTGCAGTTTTTTTTTCTGCGGAAGTCACGGAACGGATGAAAAAATCCCATCCAACAGCTCCTCTAATGATCGTGCGTTTAGAAATGTTTGAAGTCCCGCCTTCGGGCGGTTTCGGCCATGCGGAGAATGTCTGCTCCACAAGGAGCCCCTTGTCGTCTTCAAGCGTATATTTTAGCATCGACGAGAGAGGGCGACGAGGTGAAAAACGGTTTCTTCACGAGGACGCCCTCCGCTCATGTGTGCCGTTCTTTTGTGGGTTCTCGACCGGGCGTTCGGTCCCTTTGACGCGTTCGGGGGCGGAGGACGGAGGATGGCCAAAAAAGATGTTTTGAAAAAAGCCTCACTGCCCGAGCTTGAACTTGAATATGCGCACCTGCTTTGTTAAACTTTCTGAAAACAAAACGTAACATTTGCCCACGTTGCTCTATTTTGGTTAGATAGGCAACCGTTGAAGTGGCGCACTGGAAACTTGATGTCGGGCTACTGAAAAGGGTGCTATGGTTGAAGCAAAATTAAACCGGGAGTATGCAGTCCGGATTTTGGGTGTCGGTGCCTTGATGGTCGGAATGTGCGTATGGTCGCTGTACGACGGCAAGGTGGCGTGGCCACGGCACAACCGGAGCTTGGAACAGGTGCGTCCAGCGTTGCTAGCGACCCGTCTGACAGCGGAGGCGTGGGTGGCACATGATGAGCTTGGCGTATCCCCCCTTGGCGCGGCTTTCCATACGAATAGCCTGGTGCTGCCATCCAAGCTGATCAAAAAGTTGAGCGAGTTAAAAATTCCCCAATCCGCATCGGAAAAGACCGCGCTCTACGAGATGCAGGCGAAACGGGTGCAGAAGCTGTTTGAGAGTCCGGTTTACAATTCGCACGATTTGCAGACACAGTTTGTGCAGGCTGCGATCACATTGTCTTTAGGGTTGTTGGCGTTCCTCTCGCTCGGTTTGAAAGCGCGCAAACGCTATTGCGCTGCCGAAACGGGGTTGTGTGGCAGCGGCTTTTCCGGAAAAGAAATTCCGTATAGCGATCTTCTTCGGATTGATTGGGCTAAGTGGGACGACAAGGGGATTGTGACGCTCACCTTCAAGTCGGGTGAACGTCGTACACTCGATGGTTGGCACTTTACGGGGATGCCCGAGGTCGTTGCGGAGATTCAGAAACAGCGCCCCGATCTCTGTCCGAAGGATAAACAGCCTTAAACCGGACATGTTTTCTATAACACACTTGGGAGAACACATCAGATGAACAGCAGAGAAAGAGTACAAGCCGCGTTGAACCACCGGCAGCCGGACCGTGTGCCCGTGGATTTCGGCAGTACGGCGGTTACCGGTATCCATGTGGCGGCGCTGCATCGCTTGCGTCAGGCGCTGACCGGCGATAAAACGTGGCGCGTCAAGGTCATCGAACCCTACCAGATGCTGGGAGAGGTGGACGAAGAGTTCCGCGCGCTGCTGGGAATCGACGTGGTGGGGCTGACCCCGCGCAAGACGCTGTTCGGGATCGAGAACTGCGGGTGGAAACCCTTCACCCTTTTTGACGGCACCCCCGTGCTCGTCCCCGAGGCCTTCAACACCACCACCGACACTAACGGCGACATCCTGATCTACCCCGAAGGCGATCTGACGGCGCCGCCGAGCGGGCGCATGCCCAAAGGGTTTCACTTTTTCGACACGCTGGTCCGGCAGCCGCCGGTCGACGATGACAACCTCGACCCTGCGGACAACCTCGAGGAGTTCGGGATCCTGAGCGAACCGGAGGTCGCCTGGTACCGGCAGCGGGCCGGCGAGCTGGACGCGCTGGGCGCGGTCGGCGTGACGCTCACCATGCCCGGCACGGCGTTCGGCGACATCGCCCTGGTTCCCGCGCCCTGGATGAAGCACCCCAAGGGCATCCGCGACATCGAGGAGTGGTATGTCTCGACCGTGATCCGCAAGGACTACGTGCGCGCCGTTTTCGAGCGGCAGTGCGAGATCGGCCTGAAGAATCTGGAGACGCTGATCGGGGTGTTGGGCGACCGGATCCACGCGGTCTTTCTGACCGGCACGGACTTCGGCACGCAGCGCGGCCTCTTCATCGGCGTCGAAGCCTACCGCGAACTCTTCAAGCCCTAC
>CAZXVN010000174.1:0-14110 GCA_964643945.1 uncultured Lentisphaeraceae bacterium
GTTTTTTTCTACCCGACATGCCCCAACGCCGAGAGGGCGTCGACGAGGCGCTGTACCGTGGGGGCGCGGTGCTTGGGCGTGAGCGTTCTTGCGGTACGGCCCCAACTCCATGCCCTGTCGCTTTCATGGCTCTTTTCCAGAGCAATACGAGCAGAGTACATTAACGAATTTCTAATAGTCTCCTCACTCACGTCTGACAGAGTTTCTTCATACTGTGTGCAAATCATTTGGGATAATAGGCGGCAAGGACCGTCTGCCAAGTGACAAACAGCAGAGTCAGGAGAACGGATATGAAGAAACTGTTCATTGGCATGTCGCTGGCGGCCATGACCGCCGCGGTGTTCGCCCAGAAGACGGCGGATGTGGCGGAGAAGAAGCCGGTAGACGTGACGGAAAAAAAGGCGGGGCTGGACTTCGATGCGGGAGCTGACATACGCGCCCGTTACGAGTTCAAAGACAACTGGATGAACAAGAACAGCACCACCGTCAACCCCGCGTCTGAGGATTACTATCGGTTGCGCACCCGCGTGTGGGGCAAAGCCACGTATGGCGAGGATCTGGGCGCGTACCTCCGTTTGGGGAACGAGTTCCGCGGCTACCGCAACAGCCCGGACAATGACAAAAACAAGTTTCCGGATGAGCTGTTCATCGACAACCTGTACTTCGACTTCAACAACATCGGCGACCGGGTTGATCTGCGCATCGGACGGCAAGACATCAAAGAGGGCTCGGGGCGCGTGATCAGCGACGGCACGCCCGGTGACGGCTCGCGCTCGGCTTACTTTAACGCCATTCTGGCCAAGGTCAAGATGCTGGAGAAGAGCGATGTCGATCTGATGGGCACATGGAACACCTCTGAAGACGAATTGGCAATGGGCAGCCCGCATGACCCTTACGACCTGACCAAGATCCGGAGTGGCAGCCCGTATTCCAAAATGGACGAGAAAGGGCTGATGGCCTACGTCCACTACAACGAGATCCAGGATTTCCCGATGGAGTTCTACTGGATCTGGAAAGAGGAGACCCGCTTTTACGACAAGAGCACGCGCTATCCGGGACGCGACTTCCACACGGTCGGGACGCGCTTATCGCCGAAGTTCAACGACAAGCTGTCGGGCGAACTCGAGGCGGCGGTGCAGTTCGGCAACGTGGACGGCGAGGAGGGCATGCAGGGCCGCGACATCTTCGCGTACATGGGCTATGCGGGCCTGACCTATGCTGAAAAAGAGGTGTTCGGCAAACCCAAGCTGACAGGCGCGCTGCTCTATCTCTCGGGTGACGAGGACAGCTATTACAAGACGAAAGACGGCGGCACGGACAACGGCTGGAACCCGGTTTTCAACCGCACCGACACGCTCAGCCAGATCGGCGCAGGCATGTACGACCAATTCCGCTGGTCGAACCTGATCTATCCCCACCTCGAAGCGTCCGTCGAACCGTACAAGAAAAACACCGTCAAGCTTCAGACCGGCCCGATGTTCGCGGCGGAGAAGGACAACGGCGCGACAGACAGCTATCGCGGTTACTTCACCCAGCTCCGTTACGACTTCCCGATTCTGAGCAAGATTTTCGGCAAGCGCGGCGATGTGACGGGCGCGGTGGTGGGCGAGGCGATGGTCTTAGGCGATTATTACAACACCGCTGGCGCAGGTGACACGGCCACCTGGGTGCGGTTCGAACTGAACGGCAAATTCTAACCGGTATTTAACGGAGGCGTCACGTCCGCCTAACACAAAAATGGTTTCATACCCATCGAACGGGCAGGGTGTCCGTTCATCACACAGGAGGTACAGAATGAGAGTTTCGTTAATCGTAGCAGGACTGGTGGCCGGTTGCGCGGCCGCCCAGGCGCAGGACAAACTGGTGCTCGACGGCTCGACAACGGTCGGGCCTATCGCCAAAGCGTTCGCAGAGTCTTATATGCGGCAGAACCCGGGCGTCAACATCACGGTGAGCGAGTCAGGCAGCGGCAACGGGGCCAAGGCGCTGCTGAACGGCACATGCGACATCGCCAACCTCTCGCGCGACCTGAAGGACACGGAGAAGAAGGCGATGGAGGAAAAGGGCGTGAAGCCGGTCGCGCATGTGGTGGCGTATGACGCTCTGCCGGTGATCGTGCATCCCTCGAACAAGGTGAAAGGCCTGACGATCGACCAGATCCGCAGCATCTTTACCGGGACCGTCAGAAACTGGGAAGAGGTCGGGGGCGAGGACCGCGCGATCATGGTGATCAGCCGCGACACGAACAGCGGCACGTTTGAATCGTTCAAGGAACTGGTGCTCGGCAAAGAGGCCAAGATCGTCGAGAGCGCGGAGTACACGGGCAGCAACGGCGGCATCCGCCAGCGCGTGCAGATGACCAAGGGCGCGATCAGTTACGCGGGCCTCGGCTTCGTGGACAAGTCGGTCAAGGCGCTTGAGGTCAACGGCGTGGCGCCTTCGGCCGAGACGGTGCTCGACAAGACCTACCCGATCGCCCGTTCGCTCTTCATGTTCACGAACAACGAGCCTGCGGCGGACTGCCTCGCTGCCAAGTTCATCGGCCTGAGCCTGACCGACAAGGGCCGGGAGATCATCGAGGAGATCGGCTTTGTGCCGGTTCCCGCGAAGAAGTAGCGGAGATGAACGGATCACTTACGTGAAAACAAGCGAGCACATCATCCTGTCGACGGGGGAAAAGGCGCGGCGCAAGGCGTTCGGGCTGCTGGGCCGCGCCTTCCTGTTTGCCGTGACTTCCGTGGCGGCGATGGCTGTGCTCGCCATCATTTTCTTCATCGCCCGCGACGCCTGGCCGTTTTTCAGCGACCGGGGCGTGGGGGTTTTCTTTTTTTCAAAGGCCTGGTATCCGGCGCACCAGCCGCCGGAGTTCGGGGCGGCCGCGATCTTTGCGGGCAGCCTGCTGGTGACGTGCGCGGCCGTTGTGCTGGCCGTGCCGCCGGGGGTGTTCGCGGCGCTCTGCATGAGCGATATCCTGCCGTTCAATGTGCGGCAGGTGCTGAAGCCGGTGATCGAGATGCTGGCCGCCATACCTTCGGTGGCCTACGGGTTCTTCGCTCTGGTGGTGCTGGCTCCGCTGCTGCAGGAGTCCGGCGGGCGGGTGCTGGCTGCGACGTGGTGGGTGTTGGCTCTGCCCGCCCTGTTTCTGGCTTCGGTGGTGGCGGCGGACCTGCTGACGCCGGGGCGGCTGTCAAAAGCGTCGCACCGTCTGGCGCGGGGTCTGCTGACGCTGGCGTTCCTGTCGGTCAGCCTGATGCTGCTGGTTCATGTCGGACGGGTGCTGGGAGGACTTCAGGTGGCGAGCGGCGTGAACGCGCTGACCGCTTCGGTGATTTTGGGCGTGATGGCGCTGCCGATGATCGTGAGCGTTTCCGAGGATGCCCTGCAGGCGGCGGGGCGCGAACTGCGCGAAGGCAGTTACGCGCTGGGCGCCACGCGCGCCGAGACGCTGGTGAAGGTGGTTTTTCCGGCGGCGATCAGCGGGGTGTTCTCAGCGGTGCTGCTGGGCATCATGCGGGCGCTGGGCGAGACCATGGTGGTGTGGATGGCCTCTGGCAACGCGGCGCAGATCCCGAAGCCGTGGTACAACCTGTTACAGCCTGTGCGCACGCTGACCGCGACGATCGCGGGCGACATGGGAGAGGCCGACCAGATGACCGGCTCAGCTCACTATCATGTGCTGTTCGCCATGGGGCTCTGCCTGCTGGTGTTCAGTTTCACCTGTAACCTCGCGGGCGAGTGGATTGTGACGCGCCAGCGCAAGCGGCTGAGGGGAGGCTGACCGATGCGCATGACAACGCGTAAATTGTTGGACCGGGCGTTCACGGCGGCGGCTTGTTTCGCGGTGGGGCTGATGGTCCTGTTCCTGCTGTTTGTGCTGGGGCCGATCTTCGGAAAGGGCGCGGGCGCCTACGTCTTTACGGGGACGGTTGAGCACCGCCGGATGATGGTTGACCAGTTCGGGCGTGGTAACGATAAGCGTGTGACAGCCGAATGGGCCGAGGTGCGGCAGGCGCGCCGGCCGATCTACGACGCTCTGTCGGCCTTTGAGAAAGAGCTGCCGCAACTGCCGGCCGCGAAGCGCAAGGAGCTGAAGCCGGCGTTCAAGGCGGTACGTGAGGGCGTGGCGACTTTGTTCGGGCCGGAACCTGGCGCACCCCTGCCTGCCCTCACGAGGAAGATGTACGGCCAGACCCGGTGGGAAAAAGTCCAGGCCAAGGTGTCCGACATCCTGTTCGAAGAGACATGGGACTATTCAGAGGGCGCGGGCAAGAAGGTTCTGGTGCCGCGCCAGCCGCTGTTCGAGGGAACGTCGCTGGCACCGCTCTTCCCGCTGTTGCAGCAGGATTTACGTGCGCTACTGCGGCCCAGGCTGACCTTCTATCCGGGGTTTCTGACCGACGTGTCGGTGGATGCGCACTTCTTCGGGGGAATCGGCCCCGAGTTGCTGGGAACCGTTTATCTGGCCTTGGGCGCGATGCTGATCGCCGTGCCGCTCGGCATCATCGCCGCTGTCTACTTTCAGGAGTACGCCAAGGAGGGAATCGTTCTGACGTTCCTGCGCACCTGCGTGAACACGCTGGCCGGCGTTCCGAGCGTGGTGTTCGGCCTGTTCGGCTTAGCGTTTTTCATCAATACGCTGCATGTCTCGCCGGGCAAGAGCGTGCTGGCAGGCGCACTGACCTTGGCCCTGCTGGTGTTACCGACGGTTATCCGTTCGTCAGAAGAGGCTATCGCGGCGGTGCCGCGGGCCTACAAAGAGGGCGCGATGGCGCTGGGTGCCGGACAGTGGCACACGGTCCTGACCGTGATCCTGCCGGCCGCGCTGCCTGGCATTCTCACCGGCATCGTGATCAGCATGGGGCGCGCGGCGGGCGAGACCGCGCCGATCATTTTCACGGCGGCGGTGAGCGTGGGCAAGCTTCTGAGTCCCTCCGAGCTGCTGTCACAGCCGACACCGGCGCTCTCGTGGAATCTGTACAACCTCTGCACGGAACATGAGGCGGTCGATGAGATCCGGCATGTGCAGTACGGCATGGCAGCCACGCTGGTGGTGATCGTGCTGGCATTGAATCTGACGGCGATCCTGATCCGCGCGCGCGTCGCAAGAAGGCTGAAGGGGTAGCAGGAGCGCAACAGCAATGGCCCCTGCAGGAGGAACGATGAACGAAACAGAGAAACAGACCGCACAAGGCCATGTCGAGGCCAAGGGCTTCTCGGTCTTTTACGGCACCAATGAGGCCGTCAGGAAGGTGGATCTGGCGATCCCATCCTGCCTGGTGACGGCGATCATCGGGCCGAGCGGTTGCGGCAAGAGCACCTTCCTGCGGGCGATCAACCGCATGAACGACCTGATTCCCGGTTGCCGCACGAAGGGCGAGTTGGTTTTCGACGGCCAGAACGTGTACGGCGGCGATGTGGACGCTGCGGTGCTGCGGCGCAGGATCGGCATGGTTTTTCAAAAGCCGAACCCCTTTCCGAAATCAATCTATGACAACGTCGCTTACGGGCCCCGACTGAACGGCAACCTTTCCAAGGGCGAACTCGACAGTCTCGTCGAAGAGAGCCTGAGGGGTGCGGTTCTCTGGGAAGAGGTCAAGGACCGGCTGGATAAAAACGCGCTGGGCTTGTCGGGCGGTCAGGCGCAGCGGCTGTGTCTGGCGCGGGCTTTGGCGGTGAAACCGGAGATGCTGCTGATGGACGAGCCGACCTCGGCGCTGGATCCCAAAGCCACGGCGCGCATCGAGGAACTCATCGTCCAGCTGCGCGGCCAATACACGATCGCGATCGTCACGCACAACATGCAGCAGGCGGCGCGGGTTTCCGACATGACGGCCTTTTTTTATGAGGGCAACCTTGTGGAATTCGACGCGACAAAAGATCTCTTCACGCGGCCGCGAGAGAAGCGGACCGAGGACTACATCACGGGACGGTTCGGGTGATACCCGAGACGGGAATTAACATGAATCTGATATTCGCACGCGAGAGTGAACAGCTGAAAGAGAATGTGCTGCGGTTGGCGGGCGAGGTTGAGTGCCGGCTGGCAGAGGTGCTCAAGGCCACTGAGCGGCGCGATACGGAGAAGCTGCTGATGTGGATGGAGCGTGATGACGAGGTCGACCAGCGTGAGGTGGTGATCGAGGAGGAGTGCCTCAAGATTCTCGCGCTGCACCAGCCGCTTGCCAGGGATCTGCGCTTTGTCGTCGCCGTGCTCAAGCTCAACAACGACCTGGAGCGCATCGGCGACATCGTGGTGAACATCGCCGACCGCGGCATGCGTCTGGCGGCTTTTCCTGTGACGGGGCTGCAGGATAAGGTTATGCTTATGGGCCGTTTGGCCAGAGAGATGCTGAAGGGCAGCCTCGATGCGCTGATCGCGCTCGACGTGAAAAAAGCGGAAGCCGTCATCGCATGCGATGACGAGGTTGACCGGCTGAACGTGGAGGTCGTCAACGCGGTGATCGCCCAGGCGACGCCGGGGAATACGGGCGCGATGACGGAGTCGCTGATTCTGATTCACAGCATCGCGCGGGATTTGGAACGGATCGGCGATCATGCCACCAACATCGCCGAGGATGTCACGTATCTGGTGGATGGCACGATCATACGGCACAAGAGTTTGCGGAGATGAACGGAGGAAGTATGGCGAACGAAACCTTGCTGATTGTGGAAGACGATGCCGATATCCGGGAGTTGCTCCGGTTCAATCTGGAGCGGGAAGGTTACAAATTAATTGAATGTGCCTCGTCTGAAGAGGCGCATAAAAAACTGAAGCGGTCAGCCCCCGACCTGATCCTTTTGGACCTCATGCTGCCGGGGACAGACGGGTTCGCCTTCTGCCGTGCGGTGCGGGCCGGCGAAAAGACGGCCAAGATTCCGGTGATCATGGTGACGGCGCGCGACGAGGACGCCGACATCGTGGCAGGACTTGAGGTGGGCGCGGACGACTACATGACCAAGCCGTTCAGCGCGTGCATCCTGTCGGCGCGTGTGCGTGCTGTGCTGCGAAGGCGTGCGGTCGAGCCGGGTGACGACGCCGACAGCTTGGCACGGGGGCCGATCGAGATCGACCGTTTGCATCACTCGGTCAAGATTGACGGCCAGCCGGTGGTCCTCACGCTGGGCGAGTTTAAGATGCTCGACCTTTTTATGAAGAGGCCGGGCGTGGTTTTTTCGAGGTATCAAGTTGTTGATGCGGTGCATGGGGAAGGTCATCCGGTGACGGACCGGTCGGTAGACGTGCAAATCGTCGGGCTGCGACGCAAGCTCGGGGAGTACGGTGAATTGATCGAGACGGTCCGCGGTGTTGGATACCGGATGAAAGCGGAGTAAAACGTGAAGACTCGGACGCTGTTCTGGCAATTTTTCGGTGCGCACACCCTGATCCTGTTTGCGGCGGTCGGTCTCGTTGCGTGCTACACCTGGTCTTCCAGCCGGACGGCGTTTCACCGGGAGTGGGTGCGCGAGTTGGAACTGCAGGCCCGCATGGCGGCCGCGCTGTTGCCGCAAGCGGACGGGTCGGTGGACGAGGCCGCGACCCGGCGTTTCTTTGACCGGCTGGGACAGATAGGCGAACAGCGCGTCACGATCATCCTGCCGGACGGCAAGGTGCTGATGGATTCCGGTGCGGACGCCAAGCGGATGGAGCCGCACAACGACAGGCCCGAGGTGATCGAGGCGCTCAAAAACGGCCAAGGGCAGAGTAAGCGGTACAGCGCCAGCCTTGGAAAGCAGATGCTGTATCTGGCGCAGCGGGTGCCCAGCGAGGGGCCGGTGCAGGCGGTCGTGCGGATTGCGGTGCCGGTGCGCACGGTGACGCGCGAGATGGACGCGGCGGATCAGGTTCTGGTGGTGTTGCTGGCGGTTGTTCTGGGGTCCACGCTGATTCTCAGTCTCGCGGCCGCGCGGCGGATCATCGGGCCGGTTGCCGAGTTGCAGAAGGGCCTGACACGGATCGGCAACGGCGAATTATCCCATCGGCTGGAGATCCCGCCGGTGCCGCATCTGGCCGCACTCGCGCGTTCGATCAACCAGACGTCCGACCGTCTGCACACGTACATCCAGAAGCTGAATGAAGAGCGCAATCTGAGGACGCTGATTCTGGCCAACATGACGCGCGGGGTGATCGCCATCGATGCCAAGCACGCGATCATGGATATCAACGACTCGGCCTTGCGTTTATTGGATATGTCCGCTCCCAAGGCGGAAGGCACGCGCATCGGCGAAGTGGTCCGGTATCCTGAGTTGCTGTTGCTGATCGACGAGAGCGAAAAGGGCGGCGGGCCGGTCGAGAAAGAGATGGCCGTGGGTGGCGCGAGCGAGGTGCTGCTGAACATGCGGGCCACGGCGTTGAATGACAGGGAGGGCCAGCGTCTCGGTACGCTGGTGGTGCTGAGCGACGTGACGCTGCTGCGGCGGCTGGAGACGGTGCGGCAGGACTTTGTCGCCAACGTGTCACACGAACTGCGTACACCGGTCACGTCCATCAAGGGCTTTGCCGAGACGCTCCTGGACGGGGCCGTGCAAGATCCCGCGACGGCAGACCGTTTCCTCAAGATCATCGTGCGGCAGGCGGGTCAGTTGGAGTCGATCATCCGCGACCTGCTGGACCTGTCGCGGCTGGAGCAAAGCTCGGCGCAGCACCTGGAACGTCACGAGACATCAGTGGCGGGAGTTCTGAAAAGCGCGATCGAACTTTGTCAGGGCCGCTCCGACGGGCGCAACGCTAAGGTGTCGCTTTCCTGTGCGGAAGGGCTGACCGCCTTGATGCACGCGGGGCTGATAGAGCAGGCGTTTGTGAACCTCATCGACAATGCGATCAAATATGGCACGGGCGGTGAAAGCGTAAAGGTGGATGTGGGGGCGGACAAAGACGGGTCGTGTGTCTGGGTCAAGGTGCAGGATTACGGACAGGGAATTGAACACAAGCATCTGGAGCGCCTGTTCGAACGTTTCTACCGAGTGGACAAAGGGCGTAGCCGCGAGTTAGGCGGGACAGGGCTGGGGCTGGCCATTGTCAAGCACATCGTGCTGATCCATGGCGGCACGGTCGGTGTGGAGAGCGAACTCGGCAAAGGATCAACCTTCACCATCCGTCTGCCCGCATAAGCGGATAAGGATTGGCCTTGTTGAGCGTGACGTCGCCTTTCTAGCCAGACAACAAGTGCCTTACGGCCTAGAAACCGCGAAATCTAACACAACCCTCACTTTACTTCGTCGTTTGGCGAAACGATAATTGACGGCATGAAAGAGATTGTCGATATCGCGAGTGCGTTAGGAGACGCGAGCCGGATGAGAATCCTGCTCTGCCTGAAGGATTCGACCCTGTGCCTATGCCACCTGACCGAGATCCTCGGCCTTGCGGGTTCGACGGTGTCGAAACACCTCAGCCTGTTGGAATCCGCGGGGCTGACCGTTTTTCAACAAGATGGCAAGTGGAAGTACTACCGCTGGGCGGAAGGCGGCGGCGGGACGTGCGCCTCCGAGGCGCTGGCGTGGGTGCGGCGCCACAGCGAGGCAAACGGGCAAGCCAAAGACGACGCTTCGAAGCGGGCTGCCGTGCTGGCCCGGCTGAACACTGTCTGCCCGCCGGAGCCGCGTACGCGGGTGCTGTTCCTCTGTACGGGAAACTCGTGCCGCAGCCAGATGGCCGAGGGGCTGCTGCGGGCCATGGCGGGTCACCGTTTCGAGGTCTACAGCGCGGGGTTGGCCCCCAAGCCCATAGCGGAGATGACCCGCCAAGTGATGCGGGAGATCGGCATCGACATCGAGGGGCAGCGGCCTAAGAGCGTGATGGATTTCCTGGGGCGCGAGCATTTCGGCCATCTCATCACGGTGTGCGACCGGGCGGACGGGCTCTGCCCGATCTTTCCGGGTGTGGGCAACCGACAGCATTGGCCGTTGCCCGACCCCGCCGAGGTTGATGGAACAGAAGAGGTGCGTCTCGCCGCCTTCCGTGAAACGCGGAACGAACTGATGTCCAAGATCTCGGCGTGGTTGCTGGACCAGGGGATAAAGGATGTCGAACGGGTGCCGCGTTACGGGTGCGACGCGGATTGTTCGGATGATGTTTGATGGAAACGAAGGAGAAAGTCACATGTTGTCTGGAAAAGTCGTACGCATCCGGTGGGTCAAATATTACCCCACCGCGCATAATCACGTGGCGGTAGGCGATATGATAACGGTCATCACGAGGGCCATCACAGTGCGGCCCGAGTGAGAATCAAAGCCGCAGGTTGCTCTCCTTGTTCGACGTCGGCATATTCTTCTGCATCTGCTCCACCGTCTGGTTGATCGTCCGTGCGAGATCCGCCAGATGCGGTACCGGCGGGATCTCCAGCCGATGGGATAATTCGCCGTTGCCGATCCGTGTCAGGCCCTTCTGCAACTCAGCAACCGGCCCGATGATCCGTCGCGTGGCCGCGAAACTGATAATCAACGTTGCGCTAAGCACCACCAAAAGCAAAACAATCATGACGTGCGCGGCGGTTCCCGTATCGCGCATCATCTTCCGCTCCGAAACAGAGACGCGGATGACCGCTTGCACCGGCCCCTCGCTGGGCACCCGTAGCGCCAGATACAGCATCTGCTCCCCAAGGCTGGCGCTGTACCGCTGACTCTGCCCCTGTCCGTTTTTGAGCGCCTCAATCACCTCGGGCCGGTCGTGGTGCGACGTCATCCGGCTCAAATCGGCATCAGTATCCCCCAGGACTTTGCCGTCGGGAAGAATAAGCGTGAAGCGACATTCGTCGTCCGCCTTCCGTACCCGCTCAAAAAAACTCGAAGTCGCTTCCTTGTCAAGAACCCCGTTGCCGACAGGTAGCAGTGCGGCGGCCAAACGGGCCTGCATTTTCAATTCGTGAATCCATTGGTTTTTGAATGAAATGCTGCTCATGTCCCATGTGTACAGAGCGGCAAAGCCGACTGCGGCAACCAGGATCAGGATATGCGTTCCAAGAAACCGCCAGAACAGCGCTTGTTTACTCATGTTTTCTCCTGTCACGTCTGATAAACTGTCCAGTGAACGGTCTCGATCAGTTAGCCCAGTTTACCGAGCTTGCGCCGCAGGCTCAAGACCTGCACCTCCACGG
Organism: uncultured Lentisphaeraceae bacterium; assembly: GCA_964643945.1. Taxonomy (GTDB): domain Bacteria; phylum Verrucomicrobiota; class Kiritimatiellia; order RFP12; family UBA1067; genus JAHFSX01. The sequence goes on from CAZXVN010000174.1 coordinate 11,088, forward strand.
AGCGATCCGCCACGGATGTCCGAACCTCTTTGTTGAAGTTTGGTTTCACGATGGGGGGTTGACCTGTTAATGATGACAGATGGGGGAGCAGCGGCACAAGGCGAAAGTCAGAAGAAACGGGGCGGGCGCGGGGGCGGGGCGGATACATACAGAAGCAGCGCCTTGAGGTACCGGACGGTGGGGCCGCGGAGGTCGCTCCGACAGGCGGGCGATGCCGACGGGCTTTTTGCCGCCTGCGGTGGACGGCCGTTACGCCTCACCCCGAAAATATTATTGAAAGGGACACGAAATGCTCACGCGTTATTTACAAATCTCGGTTATATATAAACAGCAAACGCATGTTAAAGCTCACTGACCACTGGAGGAAACATGAAAATTAAAACCGTCACCGTTCAGTTTGAAGAGGGATTGCACCTGCGCATCGCCGTGCAGGTGGCCAATATTGTCAAGCAGTGGGGCGGGGTCGTGCATATCCTGTGCAAGGAGGGCAAGAGCCGCGCCCGGCGCGTGAACGCCTGTTCCGTGATGGAACTGCTGCTGCTCGGCGCGGCGGCGGGCACGCTCCTGAAGATCATCGCCGATGGCCCCGGTGAAGTGAGCGTGCTGCGGGATCTGGCCGCATTGCTCGAGACGGGCGTCACCGTCTGATACGGGCGATCATGGGGCGGATGGGGGAAGAAGTGCGACAGTGCGTTTTAGTAAAGCCACATCCAAAGAAGGCGGGACTCATACAGGCAGATCTCGCCGCTGAACTTCCCCGACTCGCAGGGCACGGTTTCCCCGAGCGTGCCATCGTAACACAACGCACCTGTCTCGCCCCACGTCTCTTCGGGAACGACCCCTTTCCAGAGCTGCGTAAAGACCTCGACCGCCCGCGCCTTGCGCAACACCGGCGCGGCCGCCGGGCCAGGATCCCGCTGTTCCGCCGCAACCGTGAGCGCGACAAAGCGCCGGGCCGTTTCCGTGTCCGGAAAAACCCGTATGCTCTGGAACAGGCCGTCCGAGAAGATTGCAACGCCGGGGGCGTCGGAGGGCCATTGCGAACCGTTTGCCACAACGGGAAACGTGTCCGCACCATCCGGCTGCTGTTGGCGGCTCGGCGCGAATAACGCGTCATCCCGGGTTTCGCAATGGCCCGGACGGATCGCCATGCGGATATGAATATGCGGCCCCGTGTTCTTGGATACACCCTCCGCCTTCGGTTTGGGCTTTTCGCTGGTCACAGATAAAGCGCTCTGTGTCACATCCCGTGCGGGAAGCACGACGACACTCTGAGGTGCGACTAGACAGGTTCCTGAAATCCGGAAGAGGGCGAGCCCGTCGCTGACCAGCGTTTCATTGGGTACGAGGAGCGGCACCGTGAAGCGGTTCTCGATGCGGACAGCGGTCTTCGATTCCGTGCCTTGGACGGATACTGCATCCTGGTCCAACACGTCGGGCAACAGCCGGAACGAGACGGCCACCGCAGGTGGCGCACGGAGCGGGATCAGAATCAGATTGCCATAGGTTAGCGGCTGCCCCGGCGTGTAGAGGTCGAGCACCGGCCGGAGGCGGGCGGCACGCGCGAAACGCAAGGCTTCCCGCATCCGCGCCTCAGCTTCGGCACGCGCCTGCTCGGCGGCCTGCTCGGCGGCCAGGCGCTCCGCAATGCGGCCCCTCAACAAGCGGTAGAGCAGGTGGTTGTCCGCCGACATGCGCCCCTCATGCGCATCGTCATGCAACGTGGCGCGCAGTTTCACCGCCTCCTCCGACGGCATGTCGCGGATATGCTCCCAGAGCCAAAGCAGCGTGGTCCGGTGAAAGGCGTCGCTCGCCGGTGCCGCGACAGGATCAAACAGGCGGGCGGCCCCTTCCGGCAAGAATTCGATAACAAGGGTCAACGCGATGCGCGAATCCTCATCCGGTGCCGCCGCGCAGCCGCTGAGCCGGACGAGGCCGGCGTCGAGCAACGGGGCGATGCCTGCCGCATCAAACCGCGGCAAATGGCCGCACTGCCTGTCCTTCACGTCCATCACGGCGATCGCCTGAGCGTCATGCGCATTGCCGAGATCGCGGCACAGCAGAACCGTATCGCCCGGCTTGATCTCAACCGCATGATACCTGCGGCCCACAATCCACGTTGGCAGTATGGCGCGCACATGCGGCTCAGAAGCGCATATTCCCGAAACCGGCTGACTCTCTTTCGGCTCTTTCATGAATACCTCCCCGTAACACCCGTTCCGACACTCCGTCATCAGAGGCTTGGCACTCGTCAATCTCGTTTGCGAGCGCCTTGTCTCGGTTGGCGGCGAGACAAGCAGCCGTCAACGTGTCTTCATGTTCTGACAACGTCTGTTCCAAGAGACGAGTGACCAATCGGGAGCGCTGACGGGGAGGCACGGCCACTTGAAAACGGTGCGCGACAGCGTCAGGTATAGACAGGGTTAATCGCATGTCGGTAGATTATGCATTATGACTTATAAGTGTCAATCGCGCTTTCATCTCATGCCAACGACAGAACTGGTCTTAAAGCCCTTCTACTCTTCCGCGAGATCCCCCAAGACCTCGCCTCCAATGAGATAGTGGAAGCCGTCCGGGCCGAGCCGCGCGGAGAGGTGCGCGATGATCTGGCGCGACTGTTTCGCGCTTTGGTTGGGGCCGTTCACATAAAGGGGCTTGCCGTCATGCCCGAATGTGAATTCGGCAGCGCAGGACGCCGGATCAATGCCCTCAAGCACCACCGCCGCGTCCTTGAAGTCGGCGTGCGGCTCAAATCCCAATGACCGCGCATAGGCCACCGCGCCATCAACCAGCTTACGCGCGTATTCCGGCGCGACCTCTTCCAGCGATTGCGTTACTTCAGTCTGGTGAAACAAATCGTCGAAGCCTAACTGCGAGGTCATACGCAGGTATGCGTTCTTTACTCCCAGGCAATAGGGGTCAAGCAGCACACCCGCCACCGCAAGCAAGCCGTTCTCTAATCTCCGGCTGACCAGCACTTGGCCCATGCCGATGCTTAGGATCGACCGGCGCAATAGCACGCG
>CAZXVN010000175.1:0-11022 GCA_964643945.1 uncultured Lentisphaeraceae bacterium
TGACCATGATATTGCTTGCATCGTTGTTCAAGGAGCGTGAGAAATAATCGATATGGTGCGTGTGGATGATTGTCGCATTGTACTTTTCACCGATTGCAAGGTCACATATTTGACAGCGGTTGTCGTATAGCCATTTCAGACTTTCGCCGATGGTGCGGTCAAGTCTACGAATTTTGACTGTTTGAAAATTCTCCAAAATCGAGGCGGTTTTATCGCTTTGCAGAATCTGCTCAATCTCGAGTTCGGGGATGACACAGACTATTTTCCCGGTTTCGACAATCTCGGTATGCGTTATACAATCAACCGCGAAAGTGTCATCAAAGTCGGTCGAGTAAAAGGCCATGTATTCGCGTTCGTTCTCGGGCAACTTGATTTGCTGTCTTGGACGGTGTTTTCCTCTGGCCTTGATGGCGACAATGGCAATAAAACTGAAGGAGAAAATGACTTGTAAATGTTTGGATAATTCGCCGTTTTTTCGATAACGAATCTGTAGCATTTCGGGATGCGTGGGATACTTCTTGCGGTCAAATCCTTGATTAATGAGTTCCGCCTGAAATTCTTGTCCGTCAATCAACAACTTGATTGTCCTGTGTTCACCGTGCTTCAACTTGAGGTTCATCTTGTCGTAAAACAAGCCATGCTTGGTGACAGGGATCGTGAGGCCCTCATGGAGGGCCGACCAATCCACTTCTTTTTTGTAGATATACAAGCCTGGTTGCACAGGAAGACCTTTCCCATCGATGACGGTGATAATTTAGCACAGCTTTGTTGATCCAGCCTCATCAAACGTTGGGACGCCGAAATTGGCGGTCTCACATGATCGAGCGAGAGAGTATCCCGCCTGCCGACGAAACCGCAAAGCGTCGGCATATACTGAAATTCGAGAAGACCTGCCCGGCTGAAATATCGGAGGAGTGCAGGAGATTGTTGAGTGAAGTAACCTCGTGACGCTCGGCTCAGTCGGCCAGCGGATTCACGAAGCGCAATCCGGGGAACTTTGCGAAATCGGTGTCGGCGGAGGTCAGGACAAGGCCTCGCCTTCTGCGTGCGTCAGCATATCGTGTGTGCTGACGATGTGGCCAGGCACAAGCCATTTTCCGTCGAACACGAGGGTCTTCACCGGTTTGCGCGGTTTTTTGGGTTCTGCCATCGCAGCCAGACCTTTACGCATGGCGGTGTTCACGGCTTCGCGCAGAGTCATTTTGCGCTCGTCACGGAGACAGGTGAGCTGCGTGGCAATGTCGTCGTCCAACGTCAAGGTCGTTCTCATGAGCGGTGTTGTACACGGTTTGATGTCGTGATGTCAAAGGCGTGCCGGGGCTTCTCTTTTTGAGAGAAGGATTGTTCTGGATTTGTCCCTGAAAAAGAGATAACTTAAGTTTATTCAAATGGGTGAATACTATGCGTGCGGTCATCGATACGGTCATTTCCGATTTTCAGCAGCGCGAGCTTCCCGCGCTGGTGAGACGGGACGTGCCGTTTCCCGAAATGGAGGGCAAAGCCGCTGTTGTAACGGGGATGCGGCGTTCGGGAAAGACGTGGCTCTGCTACCAGCGGATCGCCGACTTGCTCGCCACGGGCGTGGACAGGACGCAGGTGTTGTATCTGAATTTCGAGGACGACCGGTTCATCGATTTCACGGTCCGCGATTTCCAGACGCTGTTGGACGTTTTTTATGCCCGTTGGCCAGAGAACAAGTCCAGACGATGTTATTTCTTCTTTGACGAAATCCAGACGGTGGACAAGTGGGAGCGGTTCGTCAGGCGCTTGCTCGACACGGAGAACGTCAGCGTCGCGCTGACGGGCTCGTCTTCGAAGATGCTGGCCACCGATATCGCGACGGGGCTCAGGGGCCGCACGAGGGTACGCGAGTTGTTCCCTTACTCCTTCCGCGAGTTTCTTGCCGCAAAAGGAACGTTCTCTGTCGTCCCTGAGCATCCCGGAAGCCGTGACGCAGCCAAGCTTCGCCATACCCTTGCCGGGTATCTGAAAGCGGGCGGGTTCCCTGAGACGCTGCGGCTCGATCCGGCCGAGCGGCGTGAGATCGTTCAGGGCTATGTCGAGACCGTTCTTTTCAAAGATGTCGTGGAGCGGCACAAGGTTTCCAATGTGCTCGCCCTGCGCCATCTGATCGCCGCCGTCTTAGGCGCTCCGGGGCAGGTCTTCAGCGTGAACAAGTTCTTCAACACCCTCAAAAGTAAGGGCGTTCCCTGCACGAAGAATGCGCTGTACGAATACCTGGAGCATCTCGAGGACGCGCATTTCCTTCACCGGCTTCCGTTCCATTCGCAGTCCGTCCGCGTCAGGCAGGTCAATCCCGAAAAAGTGTACGGAAACGACACCGCCTTGCACGGGCTTCTTCTCTCCGGAGAAGGCCGGGGTGTCGGAGCACTCCTTGAAACGGCGGTTTTCCTGCACTTGCGGCGCAGCCGGTTGTCCTTGTCATACCTGCATACGCGAGACGGACATGAAATCGATTTTGTCGCCACCGACGAGGCCACGGGACATACGCGGCTCATTCAGGTGTGCGCTGATCTGTCTGACCACGAGACGCTGGCACGCGAGGTGCGTCCGTTCGCAACCTTGCCCCCGGACGTCTCGGACGCGGAGAAACTGATTGTCACCCTTGACGAAACGCGGGATTTCGCGAACGGCATCCGGGCGCTTCCCGCGTGGCGGTTTTTGCTGGGGAAAATGTAGAGACAGCATGAGGATGATTTCAGATAATTTGTGGAGCTTCGTGACCCTTCGAGGACTCATGGGGGGGGGCGCTTATCCGCGCGTGCTCGCGGTCTGCTGCGCTGCCGGCCTCCAGCAGGTTTCCGCGTCCGGCGGCCCCGCAGCGCCAGCCGCTCCGGCGCGGGACGAGGTGGTCAGCCAGTTCCGTCTCGGCCCGCTCTTCGAGTACCGTGCCACGCGGGACGGCGGCACGTTCTGGGCGGTGCGGCCGTTCTATTCGCGGGTGAACGATCCGGTGAGCGACACGCGGGTGAGCGACGTGGTCTGGCCGCTCGGCACCTTCCACCGCGCCCAGGAGCAGTCCTGGTGGCGGGTGCTGCTGGCATATGGCTCTGACAGCGATGTGAACCGCGAGGACGCGGCGTGGAAGACGGCGCTGTTTCCTTTCTATTTCCAAGGGCGTACGCGGCAAGGCGAGGACTATTGGGCGCTCTTTCCGGTCTACGGGCATCTTCCGCATGTGCTGATGATGGACGATATCGATTTTGTTTTGTTCCCGCTGTATCTGGACTACGAGGTCAATCACGTCGATCGAAAGTATGTGCTGTGGCCCGTCTTCTCGCGCACGGGGGATGAACCGGGCGTGCAGCGGACGGGGGTTTTTCCGATTTATGGGCGGACGCAGAGGCGCGAGTCGCAACACCTGTATGCCTTCTGGCCGTTCTGGACCTCGGCGGTCTACGGTTCGCCGCGCAATCCGGGATCGTCCTGGCTGCTTTTTCCGCTGGCCGGGAGCGTGGACCGCGCGAAGGAACAGCAATGGCTCTTTCTGCCGCCGTTCTTTTCTCATGCGACGACAGATGCGGCGGAGCGCTGGCGCATGCCATGGCCGCTCTATGAGACGGTAACCGCGAAAACCTCGCACAAGCGCTCGTACTGGCCGTTCTATGGCGACATGAAGAGCGAAGATGAACAGCGTGGCTATGCGGTCTGGCCGCTCTACGACAGTTACACGCTGAAAAAAAAGGGCGGGCGCGAAGAGCGCAGCCGCTTCTTCCCGTTTTATGTGAAGGAGACCCTCTACGCGAACGACCCGGCGGGCGTGGAACAGGTGAAGGAGACGTATACTCGGGTTTGGCCGTTCTATGCGCGTGAAACGACGCCGGAGCGCACGCGCCTGCGGGCGCTGGAGCTGAGCCTGATCCGGTACAGCGGCGGCATCGAGCGCAACTGGGCGCCTTTCTGGACGCTCTATGAACGGACCGATCAAGAGAACGCGGTCGTTCATGACGCGCTGTGGGGCCTCGTGCGGCACCGCTCAAAGGTGGTGCCCGCGAGTTCGGAGGGGAGTGTGCCATGATTACGCGCGAAGCGGTTTTTACGGACGCGCCCGCAACCGTTTTTGCGGGAGTCTGGCGAGCGGCGCTCCTGTCGCTGGGAAACATCGGGCGCGCGGGCAGCATGACGGTACAGTCCTTGGCGCTGTTTCCGCTGCTGTTTGCCACGCGCCGTTCGCGGAGCGAACTGGTCCGGCAGCTGTATATCACGGGAATCAAGAGCCTGGTGCTGATCACGATCGTGGGCATGTTCACCGGAATGATCCTGGGGCTTCAGGTCGGCTTGGAGCTGCGCCGGTTCAATCAGGAGATTTATATCGGTTCCGCCGTCATGGTCTCGCTGTTGCGCGAGATGGGGCCGTTCATGACCGGCATCATTCTGGCGGCGTGCGTGGGCTCGTCGATGGCGGCGCAGATCGGCACCATGACGGTGAACGATGAGATCGCCGCGTTGGAGATCATGTCGATCAGTCCGATCCGGTTCCTGATGACCCCGCGCATGGCGGCGATGGTGCTGATGACCCCTATCCTCTCGTTCTATACCTGCGTGTTGGGCGTGATCGGCGGCGGCATCGTGGGGCTGACGCAACTGAACGTGTCGTGGGACCAGTACATTACTACGGCGATGGATATCGCCAAGTGCTACGACTTGTACGTTGGGCTGTTGAAGGCGCTGGTCTTCGGCATCGTCATCACGGGGGTCTCCTGTTATGAAGGTTTCACCACCACGCAGGGCGCGGTCGGCGTGGGGCAGGCGACGCGGCGTTCGGTGATCACGTCGATCCTGCTGATTCTGGTTCTGGGGTATGTCATCACACGGTTGTTCTACGACTTATGATCCGGTTTAAACACGTTACGAAACGGCTGGGCGGACGCGATGTCCTCGACGGGCTCTCCTTCGAAATCAAGAAAGGGGAGATCTTTGTCATTGTCGGGCCGTCCGGCACGGGCAAGAGCGTGACGCTGAAGCACATGGTGCGGCTGCTGACGCCGACGAGCGGCACCGTCTGGATCGGCGACACTGAGATCAGCGCCGCGAACGGGGGCGACTTGGACCGTGTCCGCGAGCGCTTCGGCTACCTCTTTCAGGGGGGCGCGCTGCTGGGCTGGATGTCGGTGGCGGACAACATCGCGCTGCCGTTGCGCGAGAAGACCAAGCTTGCGGAGGAGGAGATCGGGAGCCGCGTGGCGGAAGCGCTGCGCATGGTGGGGATGGAGAACGAGGGCGACAAGTTCCCGAATGAAATCTCGGGCGGCATGCAGAAACGCGCGGGGCTGGCGCGGGCCATCGTGCGCCGGCCTGAGATCGTGCTCTACGATGAGCCGACTTCCGGGCTTGATCCGGTCACGGCGCGCACGATCGACCGGCTGATCAGGCGGCTCAACGAGGAGCTGGGCATCACGAGCGTGGTGGTTTCGCACGACCTGCAGGGCGCGCTGCTGATTGCCGACCGCATCGCGATGCTCACGCACGGACGGTTCATCGAGGTGAGCGCCCCGCAGGCGTTTGTGGCGACGGACCAGCCGGATGTGCGCGGTTTTCTGGATGCGCAGTTTATTTCCAAAAAAGGTCTGGTGGGCATGTAGGTGAGCCCGCCGCCCGCGCGGGAGCACACGTAAGGGGTAACATTTTCAACGATTAAGATTAGGAGTACGATTGGGATTACGAATGACCGGATTTCTCGTAATCCTAATCCTGATCGTAATCCTGATCGTAATCCGCTTCGATGTAAGAAGGAGGCAGGTATGAGTCTGAAAAACAACAGTGAAGTCTTTTCCGAAGTGATCGTGGGGCTGTTCATGACCGCCGTTTTGGGGTTGTTGATTTACTTTACGATTATCATTTCCGGCGTCGAGGTGTTAGGCGGAAAAAGCAAAGTTCCGGTGACGGTGCGTTTCCATGACGTCGGAGGACTGAAGGAACGCGACTCGGTCGTCCTGCGCGGGATGCCGGTGGGCTCGGTCAGCGATATGCGGCTGGACGCCGGCGGGGTGAAGGTGACGCTGTCGGTGCAGCGCGACGTGGTCTTCCAAGAGGGATACGCGATCTCGGTGTGTGCTGGATCGCTGCTGGGCGGCAATTATCTGCTGATCGAAGAGGGAAAAGGCGCGGTGTTACCCAAAGGGACGGATCTGACCGGCCAGTCGCCCAACAACTGGATGCGCGACTTGGGCGAGATCGTCGGCAAGCTCAAAGAGGCGACCGAAGGTGACAAGATCAAGAAGATTCTCGATAACATTCAGGACGCCAGCGGCTCGATCAAAGTGCTGGCTACGCGGGTCGAGGAGGGCAAAGGGACGCTCGGGAAACTGTTTGCGGAAGACAACACGCTTTACAACGACCTCTCAAACACGGTGGCCAACTTGAGGTCTGTCACCACCAAGATCGACTCGGGGACGAACTCGCTGGGGCGGCTGGTCAACGACGACGGAGGGGTCTATGCTGACCTGCGCACCTCGATCGCGAATCTGAAATCGATCTCGGAACGGCTGGAGAAGGGAGAGGGCACGATCGGAAAACTGTTGTCATCGGACGACACGGTGTACCGCGACCTGCAGGAGACCATGGCCAGCATCAAGAATGTGGCGGCGCGTCTGGATAAGGGCGAAGGCACGTTGGGCAAGCTCATGAAGGACGACAGCAAGATCTACAACGACCTCGACGCCACGGTCGCGAACCTGAAGCTGGTGACCGAGCGCCTGGCCAAAGGCGAGGGCACGCTGGGCAAGCTTTCGGCGGACGACCAGCTGTACAAGGACGTCCACGGGCTGGTCAAGGACGTGCGGCAGACGGTCGACAACTTCCGCGACACGACGCCGATCAGCGCGTTCGCGAGCCTGATCATGGGCGGGCTGTAGAAGCTTGTAATCCACGAATAAGTGCTGTATTATTTCCTTCAAATCCTATTTGATGGAGTTTTTAATGGATTACATTCCGCGAATGATTGAATCCGCTCTTCGGGCGAAACTGTTTGCGGGCAAGGCGGTTCTCGTCTACGGGCCGCGCCAGAGCGGCAAGACCACCTTGCTCAGGCACGTGTTCGCTTCATGTGAGGCTGACGCGTTGTGGCTGAACGGCGACAGTCCGGATGTGCGGGAGACCTTGGAGAAGGTGACCGTGACGACGTGGCGTGCGATCCTCGGCAAGAAGCGGCTGGTCGTCATTGATGAAGCGCAGCGCGTACCCGGGATCGGCCTGGCGCTCAAGCTGCTGGTGGATGAGTGCCCGGAAGTTCAGGCGGTGGCGACGGGCTCATCCGCGTTTGAGCTGGCGGACCGTACCGGAGAGTCCCTGACCGGGCGCAAGTACGAGTTCAGGCTCTTGCCGTTTTCGTTTGCGGAACTTTGCGCCCATCATGGCTTGATGGAAGAGCGGCGCGCCTTGGAGCAGCGGCTGCTGTACGGCGCCTATCCTGAGATCATCGGAAAGCCCGGCGACGAGCAGACCCTGCTGAGCCTTCTGGCCGGAAGCTATCTGTACAAAGACCTGTTCATGCTGGAGAACATCAAGAAGCCCGCGCTGCTGGAGAAGTTGGTTCGCGCCTTGGCCCTGCAGCTCGGATCGGAGGTGTCCTCCGCCGAACTTTCGAGGCTCGTCGGCGCGGACTTGAAGACGGTCGAGAAATACATGGATCTGCTGGAAAAGGCCTATGTCATTTTTTCGCTTCCCGCCTTCAGCCGCAACGCGCGGGCTGAGATCCGTAAAGGCCGCAAGATCTATTTCTATGACCTGGGCATCCGCAATGCGGTGCTAGGCAATTTCGTGCCGATCCAGTCCAGAACAGACGTCGGGGGACTTTGGGAGAACTACCTGATTGTCGAGCGGCTCAAGCTCCACTGCAACAACGCCTTTCCGGCACGCCGCCACTTCTGGCGAACCGCGGAACAGAGCGAGGTGGACTATTTGGAGGAGACCGCCGAGACTTTGAACGCGTGGGAGTTCAAGTGGAACCCGAAGACCGCTGGCAGGATACCGCTGGCGTTCACGCGCGCTTATCCTTCCGCAGGCACAGGCATCATCACACCCTCCAACTACGACGGGTTCCTGCTGCTGCAAGCCCCCGACCGCGGAGCGGGAACAGACGTGAGGGCAACTTTTTGAGCGATTAAGATTAGGATTACGATTAAGATTACGAAGGTTGAAGATCATTCTTAATCCTAATCGTGCTCTTAATCGTAATCCTGATTCCAATTTGAAGTTATAGGAGGAGTGGAGCATGCGAGGAGGAAGACACGGTGGTTGGCCGGAGCGGCAGGCGCGGCCTGCGTTCAGAAAGATTACTCAGGGACTTAAGCGCACTCAATCACGTTAATGAAAGGTTGCCTATTATGTTGACTCGACAACACACAGCCATATTCCTCACCTCTCTGTTGCTGGCACCGCTGACCGCGCTGCACGCCGCCGACGCGCCGAAGACGCCGGATCGAAAGCCCAACATCATCTTCATCCTCGCCGACGACCTCGGCTGGAGGGACACCAGCCTGTACGGCAGCACGTTCTTCGAGACGCCGAATATCGAGAAGCTGGCGAAGCGCGGCATGATGTTCACGCAGGCGTATGCCGCCAATCCGCTCTGTTCGCCCACGCGCGCGAGCATCATGACCGGCCTCTATCCGGCGCGGATCGGCATCACCACGCCCTGCTGCCATGAGCCGGCCGTGCGGCTTGAGGCCCGGCTGGCCGCTCCAGCGGCGCCGTATCAGCGGGCGCTGCAGGTGGTCAGCGCGTCGCGGCTGAAAACCGAGTATTACACGCTGGCCGAGGCCTTGCACGATGACGGCTACGCGACCGGGCATTTCGGCAAGTGGCAGCTGGGCCCCGAGCCGTACAGGCCGCTGCAGCAGGGCTTCGATGTGGACGTGCCGCATTATCCGGGGCCGGGGCCGTCCGGGTGGTACGTGGCGCCGTGGCGCTTCAACGCCGAATTGAATTTCGCGGGACAGCCCGGCGAGCACATCGAAGACCGCATGGCCGGGGAGGCGATCAAATTCATTACGGCGAACAAGGACAAGCCGTTTTTCCTCAACTACTGGGCGTTTTCCGTGCATGCCCCGTTTGACGCGAAAGCTGACCTCATCAAAAAGTACGGGGCCAAGGCCGACCCTGACAATCCGCAGCGGTGTCCCGTCTACGGCGCCATGGTCCAGAGCCTCGACGAGAATGTGGGGCGGCTGGTCAGCGCGCTCGAGGAGCTGCAGCTCGCCGAAAACACGGTCATCGTTTTCTTTTCCGATAACGGGGGGAACATGTACGACCGCGTGGACGGCATCCCGCCGACCAGCAATGCGCCGCTGCGCGGCGGCAAGGCGACGATCTTTGAAGGCGGCACGCGCGAGCCTTGCGTGGTGGTCTGGCCCGGCAAGGTGAAGCCCGGTTCGCGAAGCGACGCGCTTTTATCGAGCGTCGACTGGTACCCCACGATACTCGACATGACCGGGACAAAACCCAAGCAGGAGGTGAAGTTCGACGGCGTGAGTCAGACGCCGGCGCTGCTGGGCACGGGGGTGCCTCGCGACACGGCGTTCTGCTGCTTTCCGCATTATATCCAGGCGACCGGCGCCGTTCCTTCCGTGTGGGTCCGGCGCGGCGACTGGAAGCTCATCCGCTTCTTCTGCGACAGCCCTGAGCAGACCGACCGCTTCGAGCTATACAACCTGAAGGATGATCCGGGCGAGACGAAGAACCTTGCGGCAGAGCATCCGGACAAGGTCAAGGTTTATGACGCCCTGATCACTCAACACTTGAAAGACATCAAGGCCGTTGTTCCTGTGAAAAACACGGCTTATGATCCGGCAGCGAAGGTGCCTGAGCCCGGGAAGAAGCCGAATAAGGCGGCGGCCGCGAAAAAGAGAAGCGCTGTGAAGGATGTCAGGCAGGAGCTGGAAAAAGCCGGCGACGCGATGTAGGGGAGACGCATGTGTTACATTGACAACGGATGTGTTCTAATGTATTCTATCTCCAATCAGGCGAATCAACGGTAACGAGGTGAACGATGTCTAAAACAGTCACATTGCGGCTCCCGGATGTCACCTATCAGCGGTTCCGGATCTTAGCCGAGCGCGAGAACCGCCCCCTGTCCAATTATATTGAGACCGCAGCCTTCCGTTATTCGGAGTCGGACCAGTATGTCGACGAGTTCGAAATGGAAGAAATCCGCACGAATGCCGCACTGAACCAAAGCCTGAAACAGGGGGTAAAAGATGCCAAAGCGGGGCGCGGACGCTTCGTCTGAGTTCAGGATATTCGAGACCGGCGAATTCCAGAAGAGACTGGAACACCTGCCCTTGCCTGATTCGCGGTTCCTCCAAAGGAAACTGGCCGAACACGTGTATCCCCAACTGCGTAAAGACCCGTTTTTCGGCCTCAACATCAAGAAGCTCAAAGGCTACAGCCCGGAAACATGGCGCTACAGGATCGGCAGATTCAGGGTCTTCTATGTTGTTGATCAATCTGAACAGATCGTCGCGGTCCTCTCAGTTGATAACCGCCGAGATGCCTACAACCAGTGATACGATTATTAAAGGTCAGCAGATGACCAACAGTCACACCCGCGACGCTTTCTGCCTGGCGCCGCTGCGCGGGGTGACGGCGCGGACCTTCCGCAACCTGCATGCGCGGTGGTTCCTGCCTCCCGACCGTGCGGTCGCGCCTTTTATTCCGACCTTCGCAGGCGCGAAGGTGAAGCCGATTCTCTTGAAGGACATTGACCCGGATTTCGGACAGCGCGTGCCCGTGGTGCCGCAGGTGATCGGCAAAGACCCGGAGCAGTTGCGCAGGTTGCTGCGCTCGTTCAAGGCCCTCGGTTACACCTGTGCGGACTTGAACGCGGGGTGCCCGTGGCCGTTTGTGGTCAAGAAGGGGCGTGGCGCCGGGCTGATGCGTGACGCGGCGGCTTTCGCCCGCATGTTGGAAGCCGGCTGCGAGGAGATGCCGGGCGGTTTTTCGGTGAAGGTGCGGCTGGGCATCGACCAGCCGGACCTGTTGTTGCAGCGCATGGAGTTGATC
>CAZXVN010000176.1:0-3789 GCA_964643945.1 uncultured Lentisphaeraceae bacterium
CACGACGCTCTTCCGATCTACGGATCTTCATCCCGTTCACACCCCGAAAATCTCGCGGTAGCGCGGTGCCCAGTACGAGAGGAGCAGATCAGCGCCCGCCCGGTCCAGCGCCATCAGCGACTCGCGCACCATCCCGTTGAGATCGCCCCAGCCACGTTCCGCCGCCGCGATCAGCATGCTGTACTCGCCGCTCACATTGTAGGCCGCCACAGGCAGTTCCGTTCGTTCGCGCACCTGGGCGAGCACGTCGAGATAGAAGAGCGCCGGCTTAACCATCAAAATGTCGGCGCCTTCGTCCTCATCGAAGTCCGATTCGCGAAGCGCCGCCCGCAAATTGCCATAGGAGGCCTGATACCCTTTGCGGTCTCCCGACGACGGCGCGGAGTTCTCGGCATCGCGGAACGGGCCGTACATCGACGAGGCGAACTTCGTCGAATAGGCCATCAGCAGCGTCTGTTCAAAGGCGCTCTCGTCCAGCGCCGCACGGATCGCCTGCACCTGTCCGTCCATCATGGCGCTCGGCGCCACCACGTCCGCGCCCGCTGCCGCATGCGACACCGCCACACGCGCCAGCAGCTCGAGGGACGCATCGTTGTCCACCTGGCCCTGCCGGTCGAGCGGACCACAGTGGCCGTGTCCCGTATAGGCACAGAGGCAGACATCGGTCATCACCACCAGCTCAGGAAACGCACGCTTGATCGCCGGAACGGCCCGTTGCACCACACCCCGCTCGTCATACGCGCCGCTGCCGCCCGCGTCTTTTTCGCCTTCGGTCTGACCGAAGATCAAGACCCCGCCGATGCGTTGAGCCGCCGCAGGCTCAAGCGCACGCAAAAGTTCGTCGATGCTCAGCCGATGCTGCCCCGGCATGGATGAAATCGGCTCGCACCGTTTCTCACCCTCGACCACAAACACGGGCCAAACAAATTTGGATGGCGGTGGCACAGGCGCATCGAACAACCTGCGGATGGCGGACGTGCGGCGCAAACGACGCAAACGGACTTCAGGAAAACGCATAAGGCACCTCAATCTGGAATAAACAGAACCTGACCGACACGGATAATCGAAGAGTTTGAAAGCTTGTTGGCCTTCATGATCGACTCCACACTTTTGTTGTACCCCTTCGCGATTTCGGAGAGGGTCTGACCCCGTTCGACCTTGTGCTCGTAGCCGCCTCGCCCAGAAGGGGCCGAGCCACCGGACGTGCGTGCGGCACCCACCCCGCTGGCAGAGGGGGCCGCTGCGGCTCGCGCCGCATTGATATCCGCCTGTTGCCGCGCCGCAATCTTCTCAATGCGCCCCGCGAGATCATCCGTGATCTCTTTCTTCAGCGTCTCGCGCTCGGCCCGGACGAGCTGAACGTCGCGCCGCAACGCGGTGATGTCGTCCTGCGTCCGTGGCGAGGCGCTCACCTGAGTCTCCAGGCGCGACAAGCGGGCATCCAACTGCTCTTGCGTCCGGGTGAGCGCGGCGATCTGCTCCGACAATTGCTGGAACTCGATGTTCATCTGCTGCGTGTTCGTGGCGATGCGTGCCACATCGGGATCTCTGCGCGGCGGCTGCTCGAAAATCGTCCCCTCAAACATCGGGCTGGCACACCCTGAAACCAACACCGCGCCGCACATAACTCCCGCCCTTATCATCATGTTCACGTTCGTGCCCCCCCTTAAGCCCTAAGCGCTGGGAAAAAAGTAAAAAACAAGCCAACCGGCAACAACAAAAACCAAAAAAATCAGAAACGAGCGGCGGCGGTCTTCGATCAGATCGTCAACCGACGTCCGTCTCAACTGCCGCATCCCGCCCGCTGAAATGTAGTGGAAAAGCTTGGGTCTGGCACGCTCCAGGCTCGGCCGTTTGCGTTTGCTAAAGAAATGCTTGTTGCCGTGTGAGTCCTCGCGCACATCCAGCCGCCAGGAAATCGATGCGCGTGCCGCCCCGCCGCCAACGAACACGCTGGAGGTTCCTGGCTTCAAAACATGCTTTGCTGATTTCGGCGACATGACTCCCTCTCGCTCACGGCACCGTGATGATCTGCCCAGCCCGGATACGCCCGTCCGGATCGATCCGCGAACGATTGGCGTCGCGGATCCGCTTCCACTTCGTAGAGTCCCCGTAAAACTTCTCCGCGACCCGGAACAGCGTATCGCCCGGCTGAACCACATAGGTCCGTTGCTCACCGCCCGACTTGGCTCCCTTTTCCCTCTTCTCCTCCCTGCCGAACAAGGATAACGCGGACAAGGAAGACCGGCCCGACTGACCGGATTTGTCTGACACCTCCGGCTTGGCTGTTTCAGCCTGTGCCGCGGGCACGCCCTCCAGCCGTGCCTGCACTTTCTTGATCATCGCATCCGTTGTCGGCACCTCGACCAGCGGCTTGCGCCCCGCTTCGGGCTTGCCTTTCTCTGCCACGGACGAAGCCTCGTCGCGCAACGCCGACACGCTTTTCGCATTGAGCTTCGGAGCCGGCTTGTCACCCTCGCCTGTTTTGATGGCAGCCTCGACCCGCTTCAAGATCGGTTGCGCCGGCTCTGAAACGGTCTCGCTGACACGCATCTTGTTCAGAACCTCGCGCAACCGCGCAAGATCGTCCCGCAGATCCACAAGCTCCTTGTCGGTCGCCGCCTTGCCCTCCATCAAAACGGCCTTCTCGCCCTCCATCGTCGTGATGACCCGGTTGAGACGCTCGTTTTCCTTCAACAGGTGCGCCTGCGAAATGCCCTGGGCCGAGTCGCCCACCTTTCTCAGGATCTGCGGCGCCAGCAACTGTTCGGCGATCCGGATACGGTCCTGCACCAACGTGCTCTTTTCGGACTCTGGACGCAGGTACAGGTACTGCTTGTAGTGGTAAATCGCGCCGATGAAATCCTCTTCGTGATCATGCAACAAGGTGGCGAGCTGGAAATGCGCGGAATACGAGCGAGGCTCTTCAATCAGCACCTTGTTGAAGAGACGAATCGCCTCCTTAATATCCCCCGATTGCTCAGCCGAGAACGCCTGGCGATACAACGCCGAGCCACGCTCCGCACTCTCCGCGACAGCGGGGCCCGGCTTGAAGCAACCCGGCCCGCACAGCATCAGGCAACCCAACACACCGATCAGGAACAGTCGAAACATGAGAAGGCCCTTCTAAACATGAAAATCGTTTTCATACATTTTTCGTTTGGTTTACACACGAGGCTCGCATATCATCATCTCACGGTTCGAAATGCCCGAGGTGGGAGCCGTCCGTCTCAAAACGTCAAAAATGAATAGCCGCTTATTTTACTTAACTCCCAGCGAATGACCACAGGAAACACGAAAAATCTTTGGCGCGCCGCACAGGACTGCCTTGGGCAATCCGGTTGCCTGAGCGTGATCATGCCTGTCTACGGACTTGAAGCGGTGATCGAACAGAACATCGAAACCGTCTGTGGCTTGCTGTGCGGCCATATCCCCTTCGCAGTTTTGCCCGTCGACGACGGGAGTCTGGACCGTTCATCCGACGCGCTCCGTCGTGCCGCCGCCAAGGATCCCGAGCATGTGCGGCCGGTCTTCGTGGCGGTCAATGCGGGCAAGGGCAACGCACTGAAACGCGGGTTCGCGGCTTCGCGCGGTTCGCACATTCTGCTGCTCGACGGGGACCTCGATCTCGCCCCCGCACGCATCACCACCTTCTTCGACATTATGGCCGAGAAGCGTGCCGCCATTGTCATCGGCTCCAAACGCCACCCCGATTCGGTCGTCGATTACCCGTGGCACCGCCGCCTCGCCAGCGCGGTTTACTTCACGCTCGTGCGCCTGCTCGTCGGC
>CAZXVN010000177.1:0-2594 GCA_964643945.1 uncultured Lentisphaeraceae bacterium
TTTTCGGCATGTCAACATGGGCATTGGCCGCGACCGCCACGGTCTTCAACGAGACCGAGGCTTTGCCGATCCCCTCCAGGCCCGGCATTTCTGCAGTAATGGTCATTTTGCCCGGTTTAAACGAGGACCGCACAAGGATGATGCACTGCCCGGCCATGAGCTGCGTCGGATTTTCGCCCACCAGCAACCCTTCGCCTGCGATCGAGAAGGTAACGGGCTCATAGTTGTTGATGATGACGTTTCCGTTCTTGTCGACAAGCTGCAGATGCACGCGGGTCATGTCGCCGCCGTCGGACGTGATTTCAGCATGATCCACGCTGAGCTTGAGCGCGGCGGGTTCGCTCTGGCGGTGATATACATGACTGCTGACCACCGTGCCGTTCACCAGCCCTTCCGCCTTGTAACAGGTCGTCCATTTCGAGACGTTGGCATGAAACGGCGGATGCTTCAGCGCAAACCCCTTGTCCGGCTCCAATACGCCGACCTCCTTGAAATCCTTGCCACCCACGCTTTCCGAGAGCCGCACCTTTTCGGCGTTGCTGAAGATGACGACCTTGTCGTCCTTGAGCGGATAGAGATAGGTGATCGGCTCCTTGGCCAGCTCGGCGCAGTGCCAATAGTAGCTGAGCTTGGGGATGCGGAATATGTCGCAGACCCCATGCGGCGCCTGGAAATAGGGCGCCCCGTAATGCGGGGTGTTATAGTCATACATCGCCCAGACGGCCAGGCCGGAATTGTCCTGCTTCTTGTAGGCGGCGTCGGTATGCTCCCAATGCCGTTTTGTCAGATCGTATTCCCGGTACAAATCCTGGCCGCGGAAGGTATTGAAGGTGTGGCCCGTGTGTTCGATGCAGAGGGCGGCGTTGCCGCTGATTTTCAGATGCTCGAAATCCATCGGACACGGCACAGTGTCCTGGCCGCGCACGCGGGTCGGATCTTCCTCGGTGGCAGCCTTCACCAGCTTGGGCTCCTGTCCGTGATGATTGACACAGCAGTTCCAGATGATGATCGACGGATGATTGCGGTCCCGCCGGATCATGCTGCGGAATGCTGTCTCCAGGTTCTTCATCCACGTTTCGCTCGGAATGTTCATCCAGGTGGGACCCTCTGCCAGAGCCATCAGCCCGAGTTCGTCAAGTGCGTCCAGAAAGTCCGGGTCCTGCGGGTAGTGGGAAAGCCGCACCCAGTTGGCCCCCATCTTCTTAATCTGCTCGGCATCGGCGCGATGCAGACGATTGGGCACCGCATACCCGATGAAGGGCCAGCCCTGGTGGCGGTTGGCGCCGACAAGCTTGAGGTGCTTGCCGTTGAGAAAGAACCCTTTTTCTTTGTTCCACTCGCACCAGCGGATACCGAGTTTGGTATTAACCTGGTCCGTCGCCTGGCGGTCCTTCATCACCGTGGTCTCGACCGTGTAAAGATACGGGTTATCCGGCGACCAGAGGTTGGGGTTGGGAATAGGCTCCGTTTTCTGCGTGAGCATCACCTCGCCCTTGGCCTCCAGCGTGACCTCTTCTTTCGCTGTCGCTACAGCCTTGCCGCTCTTATCCAGCACGCGCGACACCAACGTACACTTCACCGCCTGGTCAGTATCGTTGCGAAGTGCGGTCTCCATCTGGACAACCGCCTTTTCCTGCGAGACTTCCGGCAGCGTCAGCCGGATGCCGGCCTTCGGGCCTTCCCAGGGGAACGTCACGTGGGGCGTGCCGGTAAAAACCAAATCGACATCGCGGTAGAGGCCACCGAACAGGGCGAAGTCACACTTGGCGCCGTCCGGCGGGATATCCTTCTGCACGGTATTGTCGACGCGCACCGCCAGCATGTTTTTGCCGGGCTGGAGAAGTGAGGTGATGTCAAAATGAAAGGAGGTGTAGCCGCCCACAAGATACTCGCCGGCGGGCTTGCCGTTGACCCACAGTTTGGTGGTCTCCATCGCCCCCTGGAAAACGATAAACACCTTCCCCTTCAAAGCCAAGCGCGGAATATCGATGGCGCGGCGATACCAGCCGACTTTGCGCCCCGCGAAGGACACGTCATCCTTGGGGAAATCCTTGCCCAGAAAATTGCTCAGGTCTGCGGCATAGAGTTCGTGCGAATGAGGCAGCGAAACAACATCCCAGCCGCTGTCATCGAAATCCTCCTTGGACGCTTCCGCGGGATCGCCCAGCGTGAAGCGCTATACCGGGTTGATGTTGAGCTTCTCGCGCGGAGTTTCTCCAGCGATCACAGAGGAACTGAGCAAGGCCACCAGGCCCAGACTCAACAGCGCCGCAGTGAATACTTTATCGATGGATAACATGTGCGTTTCATTTATTCTCATTTTTTCTTTCCATGGTTTATGGTTTCCCGCTCTTCCCTGAGACGTCCACTTCGCGGTGGCTCGGCCAAACCCCATCGGGCAGTCCGGTGTAAATAACGCGCAGGAATCTGGCGCGGGGATTCGTCTCAAGAGGAATGGCGCACACCTGGTCTGCGGAAGTTCTGGCAGACTGATCGGACGCCACCCGCCAGTGTTCGCCGTCCTCAGAGACTTCCACGCGGAAGCGGTAATTGACTGCCTTCTCGAAAGTGATCCTGACTTGCGAAACAAAGTA
>CAZXVN010000178.1:0-5333 GCA_964643945.1 uncultured Lentisphaeraceae bacterium
GTTCCTTGAGCTGGGCCTTCTTCATTTCCACCGTGTAGCCGCCCGGATGGTAATTCTTGTTATCGTTAAACTCGACCTCTGAAAAATACAGCGCCAGCTTGATGCCGTACTTGTCACACGATTTCCTGAGCAGCTTCAAGACATCCTTGCCCAGCGGCGCGTTCGTCATCTTGCGGTCGGTGGTCTTCGTGTCCCACAGGCAGAAGCCGTCATGATGCTTGGTGAGAAACAGGATATAGCCCATGCCGGCCTCTTTCGCTGTCTTCGCCCACTGGTCGGTGTCAACCTCCGTGGCCTTGAAGAACGAAACGTCCTTGACGCCGGGCGTCCATTCCTTTTCCGAAAACGTGCTGAAACTCCAGCAGATGAACATGCCCCACTTGAGGCTCTTCAGCTCTTCGGCGCGCTGCCGCATGTCAACAGGTGCCGCCGCGGCGGTCAGAAGCAGCGAGGCGGAAAACAGCAATCCAGATGCGTTTTTGACAAAGGTCTTCACAACGTTCTCCCGGGGTTCGTTCATAAGGGGTGATCCCTCAACATTATGTGCGAGAGTTTAGACGAATGCAAGTAGCGCTACCATGCACAATAGTCTCCAGTACATGAATAAAAGTGCGGATCAGGGAGATCAGCTCGTTGCGCTCGAACTCCTGCCAGCGGGCTCCGGCATCCTGTTGTCTGCTGCGTAATGGCATAAGCGTATGGGCGGGCGGGACATGATCATTACAGATTGGCGCCGCGCGATTCACGGCTTCGGGACGGGCGCCATGGCCGCCCCGAAGGTCACACCGCTATCGTTGAAACCGTCCACCGCGAACCAGTAATCCTGGCCGCCGGTCAGGCATTGAACGGCCGTTCGCGTGCCCCGCCATGTGGATGTTCTTGATTCTGACAAGTCTCCCCGTGGCCGGTTTCGCGAACTGAAGGTAATCATGCGGCACGTCGCGCCGGTTGTCGCTCTTGAAAGCCGATGGCATACACGTAAACCTTGCCGTCATCATCGACGAATAGCCAGTCATCGTTGGCGATGGGCAAGCGCTCGCGGATCTTTTCGAATGTCCCCTTCTCCGGATCGGTCAAACAACGAACTCCGAATCGGGCCCCCTGTTAGTAGAGCATGATCAGCGTGCCTTTAGGAGCCTTGTAGGCCACGATCACGACGCCCGAGCCGCCGGCGCCGCCGGCGCCAAACCGACTGGCGCCGCCACCGCCGCCAAGGCCATCCGTGCCGGACCACGCGTCGTTGCCACCGTCAACACCGCGGCCGGCATCCGACGCGCCGTGGCCGCCACCGCCTTGGCCTCCTTCTTCTGGACCGTATGACCCGCCGCCGCCGCCACCATAATATTTCGAAGCGCCGGTGATGGCAAAGGGCAGGCCGTTTGCAGCAAGGTGTGCGTGATACCAATAGTCACCACCAGCCTCTCCGGCGCCGCCGCCGACTCCCCCTTCGAACCCACCGGAAAAACCGGTTCCGCTTCCATTGGGAGGGCCGACTGACAAACTGTTGCCGCCCGAGTTTCCTCCGTTGCCCCTTGCGGCCTGACCACCGTAAGCGATGATGGTGTCGAAGACCGACTGGGCGCCATCGGTGGCACTATTGGTGTAAGCACCGCCACCGGTGCCGCCCGCGCCGACCTCGATCGACACGCTGTCTCCGCCCGTGACCCCGCAAGTCGCCGAGTAATAAACCCCGCCCGCGCCGCCGCTGCCGTTGTTGTTTTGATTGCCGGCACCACCGCCGCCGCCGCCCACCACGAGCACTTCCACTTCGGTGGCGCCAGCCGGGATCGTCCAGATGCCTCTGCCGACCGTGCTGAACGTGGCCACGGTCTTGCCGTCCGAGCGCCGGATCTCGCTGTCAGGCGAAACCGGCCCTGGAATCGGCTCGAAGCTGGCCTCCACGGTGATGTCGGCGATGACGTTGGTATCGGTGCGCGGATTGTCCGTCGCGTTGTCGCTCCACTTGACGAACCGGCAACCGGAGTCCGGCACGGCGGTCACCGCCGTGCCGCTGCCGCCGTACTCGACCGTCTGCGGCGTCGTACCGGTTATCGAGCCGTTCGACCCGGCGCTGTAAGTCAGCGTGTAACTGTTGATTGTCCACTTCGCATAGAGCGTCATGTCGTTCGTGACCGCGGTGCTGAAACTGAAGGCGTTGTTCAATTCGCTGTCGGGACACCACTCGACAAACGTGTACCCCGTCTTGGTCGGTGCCGGTGCCGGTAGAGTAGCCGTGCTGTTGGAAGCAACATTCTGACTCGCGACCGGAGAACCCTCATTACTGTTAAAGGATACCGTGAATACCGTGACACCGCTGTTGTAAGCCACGATCACAACGCCGGAGCCGCCCTTACCCCACGGGGCGTAGCCGCTACCCCCGCTTGCGCCGCCGCCCCCGCGCCCGTCGTATCCATCCTCATGCCCGACGATGGGTGCGTTGTTATACCCCATGACACCGCCACCGTCAACGGAGTATGTGTAGCCTTGACCGTAACAACTGGAACCGCCGCCGCCATACCCCAACTCGCTGCCCGTTATGCTACTTTTTACACCGGGACCGCCGGAAGCGGAGTTCCAACCGTCTGCACCGTTTCCCCCCGCACCTGCGCCGCTACCCTGATATCCTCCAGCGTATACCGCTCCCCCTAAACTGTTACTCCCGTTCGGCCCGCCGTACCACCCATCCACCGCGCCGCCGCCGCCGCCGCCATTCGCGGTCAAGTTGTCAAAGACAGAATCGGAGCCGCCGGCACCGCTGGTTTGCCCGCCCGCCCCAACCGTGACCGTGACGCTGCCAGACGAAGGTGAATAGGAACCGAGGTTGATGACACCGCCGCCGCCGCCGCCGCCGGTGGCCCATGAATCGAGGGCGGCTCCGCCGCCGCCGACAACCAGCAGGTCGAGGTTGGTGACGCCGGACGGCACGGTCCACGTGCCGCTACCGGCAGTGAACTTGACGACGGTCTTGCCGTCGCCACGGATACTGTTCGTCGACGTAAGGTCAGCCCGGGCCTGGACCGCGAAGATCCCGGCCAAAGCCATCAACATGCGCATACGCTTCATCGTTCACTCCTCCTAATTGTTTGCCTTTCCTGAGATAAAAGCACTAATACAGTTGAAATTCATCGATTGTCGGCACTTGATTGGCCTTTGTGATGTTGAGCCGGAAATACCGGGCTTTGACGGGCTTGAACTCGTAGGTCTTCTTACCCGCTATTGTAGTCCCGTTTACCGCAGGCTTCCATCTGTCACCGTCTTTGTACTCGATAACAAATGCCTCAGTACCGGAAAAACTCGTTTCGACAACCACGGCCTTGCTGATCTTCTTCTCCTTGCCGAGATCGATCTCCAGCCAGCCGTTGCGCGTGTCAGGCGCTGCGCTCCAGCGGGTTGACTCGTCGCCGTCGACAGCCTTGCCGGCCTCATACCCCGCGCCCCATTCGCTCGAGGCTCTAAACGGCAATCCGCCTGATTTTTCCGGCAGTTTCCCGTTGAAGAACCTGGCAAGCACGGCAATGTTCCGGTCATCGCCGCCGAACGAACTGATCTCGCGGCCCAGATAAGTCGCAACGGGCAGGGGCAGCGAGTCCGGGTTCGGCTTGGCGAAGCCGTAAATGCCGAAATCCTGGTTGGCTGCGTTTTCGACTACCGCTTGTGCATTATGCTGGTCGCCCCATCCCACCAGGCATAATATCTGTTTGGTTTTAGTGCCCAACACGGGAGTGATCGCGCGCATCGCCTGGGGATTCCCGCTTTCGTCCATCAGCCAGTCGATCTCCCCGAGAATCTTCGATCCATTCAGGACAGGATCCCTGACGTTGTTGCATGACAGCCAGATGACGCAGTCCGGCTTCACGCGTTTCGCCGTAGAGCGTATGCGCTCCCAGCACCTGTCGGTTGCCTTGCGCTGGTAGTCCAGCATGCTTTCCTGCGTCAGCTTGTCTTCGCCCGGGAATTGTTTGCCTGTGAGCTGTTCAAACAGTTTTTTCTCGGCCCCAAGCCATTTGCCGCCTCGCGCCTCTGGCGCGGGATTCCAGACCCAGTCGATCATGAAGCCGTCCATCCCGCTTTTTTCCAACGCCTCCTCAATGGCCATTCCGAGATAATCGAGATATTCATCGGTGAAAGGCAGGTGACAAGTGTTCGGTATGCCGTAGCTCAGGTCCGGATGTTCCTGTCCCCAGCGGGTGTTTGCGGCAACACAGAAATAGCCCATCACCTTCATTCCCCTGCCGTGGCCGAGCTTGACTACCTCCGGCAGAAAATCGTGTGCCAGGCCGGGCTGTTCCGGTATCTTCCCGCCCTTGTACCACGCGTATCCGTTGCACGATACGGCGAAAGTCTGGATGACGTTTACGCCAAGCCCCCTGTACCACTCGACATGCTTTACGGGATCGGCGTCGGCCCAGAGCCCGGGCTTCGCAAAACCGTTGGGCCCGCCCGGCCCCCAGTTGAAATCCACGCAAAAAGCGCGCACAGGGTGGCTCAGTGCCGACAAAGGCACTTTCTTCCGGATCATTTTCCCGACCTGGTACAGGGTCTTCACATCGATATCCCTGATCCTGCCTTTGTAATCGGGGCCGATGTTCACAGAGAAAACATTCCCGAATTTCACGGCGCCGACATAATCCCTGTAAAGTTTCTCGGCAGGATGGCAAAGCCCGTCGTGCTTCGGCAGAGAATAGAAGTAGTACGCGCCGCCCTGGTGACTCGTTGGCAGGATCGGATAAGTGAACTCTGCCGCAAGATAACCCTTGTATCCCACCATGTCGTGCGCAGCCAGTCCTCCGCCTGATGCGTCATCCAGAGTTGCCGGATGCCCCTCCTCGCCGACGCGGATGTCGCCCGCTGCCCGCCCGCCGTTGAAGCCTATGAAACAGCCCGGCTGAAACTGCTTGCACCACGCGGCCGTGTCGGCGTGGCTCAGCCCCGCGTCGCCCAGGGCATGATCGAACCACATGTACTCGATCGGCCCGTACTCCGTTAAGAGCTCCCTGATCTGAGCTTTCTTCATCTCCACCGAATAGCCGTCAGGATGATAGTTCTTGTTGTCGCCGAACTCGTTCTCGGAGAAATACAGCGCCAGCTTGATCCCGTACTTGTCGCAGGACTTCCTCAACAGCCTCAGCACGTCCTTGCCGAGCGGCGACTTCGTGACCTTGCGGTCTGTCGTTTTCGTGTCCCAAAGACAGAATCCGTCATGGTGTTTTGTCAGGAACACGATATAGCCCATACCGCATTCCTTCGCCGTCTTCGCCCACTGGTCGGTGTCAACCTCGGTTGCCTTGAAGAGGGAAATATCCTTGACCCCCGGTGTCCATTCCTGTCCCGAG